>NZ_JBVHLF010000128.1:0-14294 GCF_055559155.1 Kitasatospora sp. NPDC024654 | reverse complement strand
GCCTCGCCCTTGAGCGCCGGCCCACCCCACTGAGCAGGGCACCTCACCCAGACCTCATCGCGAATCGGGCATCACGGCGCGAACCGCACTCTCAGACCGGGATCCCGGGGCCGGCCACTGTCGGGCATGAGGACACCGGGGCGCGCACTGCGTCGACGTCGACGTTCGACAACGCGGACGGTACGAAGACGACGCGTGTCTATCCGCGTCCGGTGCACTTCAAGAAGCCGGACGGCACGTGGGCCGACATCGACACGAACTTCGCCACCGGCTCCGATGGCCGTTGGGCTGAGAAGGCCAACAGCCAGGCCGTCTCGTTCTCCGCACAGGCCGATGACCCGGCGCTGGTCACCTGGCAGGCCGACGCGGGCCACCAGTTCTCCTACGGGCTGCAGGGTGCCGCGCCGGTCAAGGGCACCGCTCAAGGCGAAACGCTCACCTACGCGTCCGCCGCGCCGTCGACCGATGTGGTCTACAACGGCCTGGCCACGGGCGTTAAGGAGACTCTTGTCCTTCACGACGTCAACGCTCCGGCCACCTGGGTCTTCCCCTTGCACCTGACCGGGCTGACCGCCGACCTGGACGCCAGTGGCAATGTCGAGTTCAAGGACTCGACTGGCGCTGTCCGGGTGACCATGCCGCGCGGCGTCATGGAGGACTCGGCGACCGACCCGCACTCCGGCCTGGGCGCCATCTCGAACAACGTCACCTACCAGCTGACAACCGTTAACGGCTCGCCGGCCCTGCAGATGACCCTCGACTCCACCTGGTTGCACGACCCCAAGCGCGTATTCCCGGTCAAGGTCGACCCCACCAGCACCGGCAACGTGAACGCCGGCCAGACGACCTGGGTGGAGAGCGGCTTCACCGGTAACAACTCCAGCCTCACCGATCTGCGTGTCGGCACCTACGACGGTGGCACCAACGTCGCCAACAGCTACCTGTACTTCCCCGCTGTGTCGTCCTCGCTGCAGAACGACTTCGTGGAGGGGGTGAAACTCTTCCTCGGCGCCCAGCACTCCTACGACTGCGGTAGCCACCCCCTGTACGTCAGCCAGATCAACAACGCCTGGAACCCCTCAACCATTAACACTTATCCCGGCCTGACGATCGGCCAGCAGCTCGGGGTCAACACCATCTCGCTTGGCGATACCTGCGGCGGTGTCCAGTACGAGAACATCGACATCGGAGACAGTCAGACTGACCCCGGATCTCAGTTGGTGAACAGCTGGGCGCACGGCGGCGCCAACTACGGCCTCGCCCTGACCGCCCCTTCCACGGACAACACGGCGTGGAAGATCTTCGACAGCGTCAACACCAGCTACCCCCCGTACCTGCAGATCACCTACGCCGACTGGGCAGCGGGCTACACGACGGCAAACAGCTACGTCGCGCCCACAGCGATATCGGCCGGCTCCCAGCAGATCACGCTGACGAACCTGGCGGCGAACTGGTGGAGCCCGGCCAGCATGAAGGTGCTGCCACGCTTCTTCGATGCGAACTGGAATGAGGAGTGGCCGGCCGGCAACGCCCCTATGACGCCGGTTCCCGGCACGGTGGAGACTGGTCAGTCAACCACGTTCACCGCAACGATCCCCGCTATACGCCCCGGACAGAACTACCAGATGTGCTGGGACGGCTACGTCAACGGCACGGTCTCCCTGCACGACTCCTACGGCGTCAAGTACAACGACTGCACCTGGGTGTCGGGCGTGAACATCGCGCCGCAGGTCGATGCGATGACGCCGCTGAGCAACTCGGTGCTGGGCACGCTGACGCCGCAGCTGTCGGCGACGGGGCATGATCCGGACAACTACCCGGGCACAGGTCTGTCGTACGACTTCCGGGTTTACTCGAGCACCTCAGGTTCTCCGCAGGTGATCGCGGACTCCGGTTGGCAGTCCAGTGCGACCTGGGCGGTACCCGCGGGCAACCTGGCGTGGAACGGCAGCTACCTGTGGAACGTCGAGATCGGGGACGGCGTCACGGGCAGCCCCTGGTCGTCCTACAGCTCTTTCTCGACGCAGGTGCAGCAGCCCCCGATCACCTCGCACCTAGGTGGTGCGGCCGATGACGGCCAGGGCCACGACTTCGATCCGCAGGTCGGCAACTACACCACCACGGCAACGGACGCCTCGGTGAAGGCCGTCGGCCCCGCGCTTGCTGTGCAGCGTTCCTACAACTCGCTCGATCCGCGGACGAACACGCTCTTCGGGGCGGGCTGGACGTCGGCGTTCGACATGCGGGTGACGCCGGACAACGACGGCACCGGTGCCGTGGTGCTCACCTACGCCAACGGGCGGACCGAGCGGCTGGGACTTGCCCCCAACAGCACGACGCAGTACACGCCGGCACCTGGTGAGTACGAGACGCTGACCGCTGTCTCGGGCGGCTTCTCGCTGCTGCTTAAGGACGGCAGCCAGTACCAGTTCACCACCCAGGCCGGTGGGGCCTATCTGCTGACATCGGCGCAGGACGCCTCCGGGCACGCGCAAAACCTGACTTACACCAACGGTCAACTGGCCACTGTGACCGATGCGGTCTCGGGCCGTGCGCTGCACTTCACCTGGACGTCGAACGGCCGGCACGTGGCGACCGTGGCCACCGACCCGGTCACCGGCTCCAACCCGAGCAGTGCGCTGACCTGGACCTACAGCTACAACGCCAACAACCCGGACGAGCTCGATCAGGTGTGCGCGCCGCCGACGGGCGGCAACACCGCCCCGGCGTGCACTTCGTACTCGTACACCGCCGGCTCGCACCTGCGCTCGGCGACCCTGGACGCGAGCCCGGCCTCCTACTGGCGGCTGGGCGATTCCTCGGGGACGAACGCGTCCAGCGAGATCATCGCCAACGAGGGCAACGACACCGCGCACTACTCGTCCACCGGCGTGACCCTGGGCACGGCCGGACCGTCGACCGTCCCCACGGCCACCGCAGCCACGTTCGACGGCAGCTCAGGCGTCGTGACACTGCCGACGGCCAAGCAGGACATGTCGTCGTACGTCTCGCTCAGCCTGTGGTTCAAGACCACCGGCTCCGGTGTGCTGTACAGCTACCAGACCGACACCTTCCCGGCGGCCACGACGGGGCACAACTACACCCCGGCCCTGTACGTGGGCACCTCTGGCAAGCTGCACGGCGAGTTCTACCAGGGCAGCGCCGCAACCCCGATCACCTCGACCAACGCGGTGAACGACGGCAAGTGGCACCTCGCGGTGCTCGCCGCCTCCGGTGCTTCGCAGACCCTCTACCTGGACGGCGTGGCGCAGGGCAGCCTGAACGGTGCGGTCCTGGCCGGTGGGCAGCACGCGGAGAACGTGGGCGGCGGGTTCATCGGTGGTTGGTGGCCGGACGAGCCGTTCTACAACACGGGTGACAACACCGGGCACGCCAGCTACTTCAACGGCTCGATCTCCGATGTCGCGTTCTACAACCGCACTCTGGGCGCGCCGGCCGTCACATCGCTGTGGCAGGCCGGTACGCAGGCCTCGACCGAGCTGACCGGGCTCACGCTGCCCAGCGGCAAGACGAAGCTCCAGGTCAGCTACGACCCGGTGAAGGACCGGGCCACTCAGGTCACCGATGCCAACGGTGGCACCTGGAAGATCAACGCGCCGTCCGTCTCGGGCTCCTCGCAGGAGTACCGCGGCCAGGTGATGGGCTCGAACCCGGCCGCGTACTGGCGACTGTCGGACACGGCGGGCACCCAGGCCGCCAACGAGATCTACACGCCTCGCCCGACGCCGAACAACGGCACCTATTCCAACGTGACTCTGGGTGCGGCCGGTCCGATGACCGGCTCGGCCGGTGCGGCCACCTTCGACGGTGCCACCTCCTCCGTGCAGCTGCCGGCCACCATGATTCCCACCCAGGGAAACGCCGGGATCGCGCTCTGGTTCAAGACCACCACTGCGGGCACGCTGGTGGGTTTCCAGAGCACCCCGCTGGACGCCCCGCAGGCACCGGGCACGGCCGCGTGGAACCCGACCCTGTACGTGGGCACGGACGGCAAGCTGTACGGCGAGCTCTGGGACGGCTCCGTCAACCCGATGGCCAGTGCCTCGACGGTGACCGACGGCAAGTGGCACTTCGCCGTCCTCTCGGCTGACTCCCTCAACTCCCAGACGCTCTACCTGGACGGCCAGAAGACCGCCGGGCCGCTCACCGGCATGATCGGCGCCAACGGCACCCAGTACCTGTACCTGGGTGCAGGTGACGCCAACGGTTGGACCAACACCGCCGCCACGCCGTTCGGGCACTTCAACGGGCAGATCGCGAACGCCGCCTTCTTCCCGCACGGCGTCTCCGCCACCACGGTCAGCTCCCTCTACAGCCAGGCCACCAGCCAGACCGCGGCCCAGGGCGTGATCAACGGCCAGCCGTCCGCCTACGACGCGGCCATCATCTCCGCCCACCCGACCGGCTACTGGCGCCTGGACGACGCGAGCGGCAACCAGGCCACCGAACTCCTTTCCTCTGCCGCACTCGCGCAGAACCGCGGCACCGAGAGCAACACCACCACCGGCCAGAGCGGCCCCTGGGCCTCCGGCAGCGCCACCGCCACCTCCTTCAACGGCACCAGCTCCTACATCCAACTGCCCGCCGCCGCGATCCCGCAGGCCAACAGCAACACCACCGTCGGACTCTGGTTCAAGACCACCGCCCCCGGCGTGCTCTACAGCTACCAGAACTTCCCGCTCGGTCAGACCAGCTCCGGCCAGCCCGGCGTGAGCGACCTGTGGAACCCGGCCCTGTACGTCGGCACCGACGGCAAGCTCCACGGCGCCACCACCGCCACCTCCAACGGCACCGTCTCCGCCACCACGGTCAACGACGGCAACTGGCACTACGCCGCCCTGACCGTCACCGGCAGCACCCAGCAGCTCTACCTCGACGGCCAGCCCACCGGCAGCCCCATCACCATCACCGACACCTACAACGGCAACGGCTACGCCTACCTCGGCGCCGGCAACACTCAGGGCACCTGGGCGTCACCGCCCAGCGACACCAGCGGTCACTTCAACGGCACCCTCGCCGACTTCGCCCTCTACCCCTACCCCCTGACTGCCACTGCGATCGCCGGCCAGTACCAGGCCGCCACCACCGCCAACGCCGGTGACGGCCTGGACGCGGCCAGCGCGTTCCGCGCCCAGGTCGTCCAGGACACCCCCAGCGGCTACTGGCGACTCGACGACCCGACCGGATCCGCCTACGCCGCCGACGAGTTGGGTACCGCGCTGCCCGACCCGACCGCCGGCACCTACACCAGCACCACCCTCGGCACCGCCGGCCCCTCCGGCGACCCCTCGGAGACCGCCGCCACCTTCAACGGCACCAACTCCGGCCTCCAACTGCCCTCCAGCGACGCCCCGACCAACGCGGGGCCGGCCAGCATCGAGCTGTGGTTCAAGACCACCACGGCCGCCGGTGTGCTCTACGCCTACCAGGACTTCCCTGCAGGCGGTTCGCACACCAGTGGCGTCAACGACTACAACCCGGCGCTGTACGTCGGCACGGACGGCAAGCTCCACGGCGAGTTCTGGATGGGCTGGAGCGGGGA
The DNA here is from genome assembly GCF_055559155.1 of Kitasatospora sp. NPDC024654. NCBI lineage: Bacteria > Bacillati > Actinomycetota > Actinomycetes > Kitasatosporales > Streptomycetaceae > Kitasatospora > Kitasatospora sp. NPDC024654. The sequence continues at coordinate 8,731 of NZ_JBVHLF010000128.1, read as the reverse complement.
CGCGATGACCTCCGCCACCACCGTGACCGACGGCAAGTGGCACCAGGTCGTCCTCACCGGCGACAACACCGGCCAGACCATGTACCTGGACGGCGCCCAGACCGCGAGCAACACCAACGCCTACCCGATCGTCTACAACGGCACCCCGTACGTCTACCTCGGTGTCGGCAACGACGACGGCTGGCCCAACGCCGGCTCCGGCTACTTCAACGGCTCCATCGCCGAAGCCTCCTACTACAACACCCGCCTCAGCGCGACCACTGTCAGCACCCACTACGGCGCGATGAGCGGCAGCTCCGGCGCGATCCCGGTCACCACCGCAACCGTCACCGACCCCGGCAACCACACCCTCACCTACCAGTACGACACCCACACCGCCAAGCCGATCGCCTACACCGACGCCAACGGCGACACCACCCGCTACAGCTACGACACCAACGGCTACCTCTACACCGTCACCGACCCCGACGGCCACACCGTCACCACCGGCCACGACGCCCGCGGCAACACCGTCTCCACCACCACCTGCCAAAACCCCAGCAGCTGCCACACCAGCTACGCCACCTACTACCTCGACACCACCAACCCGCTCGACATCCTCAACGACACCAAGCTGACATCCAGCGACGCCCGCTCCTCCGGACCCACCGACACCACGTACACCACGAAGTACACGTACAACAGCGCAGGTCAGCTGACCGCCACCACCACGCCGGCCACCTCGGACTTCCCGAAGGGCCGCACCAGCTACACCACGTTCACCGCGGGTACTGAGGCGGCAACCAACAGCGGCACCGAGCCGGCCGGCCTGCCCGCTGCAGACAGCAACACCGTTGACGCGAACGCCTATGCGCAGGCCTCTGCCGTGCCGACGAACCAAACCACCAGCTACCGGTACGACGCCCAGGGCAACCTCACCCAGACGGTGAGCCCACTGGGTCTGACCACCACCTACACCTACGACAACCTCGGCCGCGAGACCTCCGAGACGGAGAACTGCACCAACTGCGGCCAGGGACAGACCGCTACCACCGCAACCACCACCTATGCCTACGACGGCCAGGGCAACCAGGTCACCGAAACCGACCCGGCCACCACCGACGCCGTCACCGGCACCATCCATACCGCCCAGACCACCACCAGCTACGACGCCGACGGTGACAAGGTCAGCCAGACCGTCGCCGACACCACCGGGGGCGACAAGCCCCGCACCACCACCTGGGCCTACAACACCACCAACGATCTACTGGCCAGCACCACCGACCCGGTCGGCCACACCACCAGCTACACCTACGACGCCTACGGCCACAAGATCACCGAAACCGACCCTGCCGGCACCGTCGATCAGTACACCTACGCGCCCAACGGTGAGCTCCAGCAGACCGCGATCGCCAACTACACCGGCAACCCGGACAACCCCGTCTCGTCACGCTCGCAGGTGATCGACTCTCGCGCCTACGACCCGGCCGGCCGCCTGGCCACCGACACCGACGCGATGGGTCGCACCACCCACACCTACTACAACGACGACAACACCGTCGCCGAAGTCGACCTGGACGGCTTCCACAACTTCAACCCCACCACCCAGGCCTTCGACGGCACCACCCGCAACGTCGTCCTCCAGCAGAACACCTACGACGCCGCCGGCAACCTCACCCAGCGAGTCACCGGCGGCGGCAAGACCACCGTCATCAACACCTACGACCAGGCCGGCCGCGCCAGCGGCACCACTGTCGACCCGGGCGGGCTGAACCGGATCACCACGCAGACCTACGACGCCGCAGGTGACGTGCTCACCAGCAAGCTCACCGACGGCACCAGCACGCGCGAGACCGACGACACCTACGACACCGCGGGCGACGTGCTGTCGGAGACCGTGGTCAACAGCCCGCAGAACTCGGTCACCACACACACCTACGACCAGCGCGGCCTGCCGCTGACCACGGTCAGCCCGAACGGCAACGTGAGCGGGGCGACTCCGGCGAACTACACCACCAGCTACTTCTACGACCCGGCCGGCCAGCTCGCCATCACGGACGCACCGCCGACGGCCACCACCACCTTCAACACCACCACCGGCCAGCCCGTCACCCTCCCGGCCGCCAGCGCCGAGACCCGCACCGGCTACGACACCTACGGCGAGACCACCTCGACGAAGGACCCGCTGGGCAACATCACCACCGACACCCACACCATCGACTCGGCCGGCGCCCACCTGTCCGTCGCCAGCAACAGCTACACGAGCCCGGACGGGACCACCACCTTCACCGCGGTCACCCAGACCGACTACGACGCGATGGGCCGCCCGATCCGGGTCACCGACCCCAAGGGCAACGTCACCACCAGCACCTACGACCAACTCGGCAACGTGGTCGAGACCGACCTGCCGGCGGTGAACGGGGTCACGCCGAAGTGGCTGTACAGCTACGACCTCGACGGTGAGAAGCTCTCCGTCACCGATCCGACCGGTGCGCTCACCTACTCCACCTACGACGACCTCGGGCAGCAGATCACGCTGAGCCAGCAGGTGCGGCAGACCAGCCACACCGGCACCTCCAACCCCGTGATCTACACCGGCAGCTTCGGATACGACGACGCCGGGAACCGCACCAGCTCCTTCACACCCAACGGTGAGAAGACCACCGCGAGCTACGACGCGGCGGGCGAGCAGACCAGCCTCACCAACCCGCTGGGCGCCACCAGCACCTACGGGTACGACCTGGCTGGCGAGCTGGTCAAGACGACCCAGCCCGCCGACACCCCGGGCGGGACGGGCCGTTCGCAGATGACCGGGTACGACAAGGCCGGACACGCGATCAGCACGGCCAACCTGGACGTGAACGGCAACACGGTGTCCACCACGACCACCCAGTACGACGCCGATGGCAACGCCATCGCGACGACGGACGCCGATCACAACACCACGACCGCTGGGTACGACGCGGACAACCAACTGACCCAGCAGGTCCAGCCGGTCGACGCCACCCACAACATCACCACCATCTTCGGCTACGACGCGGACGGACACCGAACCGACTACCACGACGGCAACGGCCACGACACCTACACCACCTACAACAGCCTCGGCCTGCCCGAGTCGACCATCGAACCCGCCACGGCCGCCTTCCCGAACCTGGCCGACCGCACCTACACCACCACGTACAACGCCAACAGCCAAGCCGTCACCGTGAGCCAGCCCGGCGGCGTCACGCAGACCGACACGTACGACCCCGAGGGGCACCTGACCGGCCAGACCGGTACTGGCGCCGAGGCGACCACGCCGACCCGCACCCTCGGGTACGACCTGGACGGCCGGCTCACGTCGGTGTCCGCGCCGAGCGGCACGGAGACCTACAGTTACGAGGACCGGGGCGCCCTGTGGTCCTCCACCGGACCGCTGGGCAACGCGAGCTACACCTACAACCAGGACGGCAAGCTCGCCACCCGCACCGACTCCACCGGCACTACCGTCTACACCTACGACAGTGCCAGTGAGTTGAAGACGCTGGCGGATCCGTTGACCGGCAGCACCCTCAATTACGCGTACTACCCGTCGGGATCGGTCCAGTCCGTCGGCTACGGCAACGGAACCAACCAGACCTTCAACTACGACGGCCAGAACCACCTGACCAGCGATCAGCTCAGCACGACCACCGGTACCGAGGCCTCGCTCACCTACAGCTACGACCCCGCGGGCCACATCACCAGCGAGAGCAACACGGGCCTGGCCGGATCACCCTCCAACAGCTACACCTACGACCAGGCGGGCCGCCTCAGCAGCTGGACCAACACCGGCGGCACCAGCACCTACGCCTACGACTCCGACGGCAACCTCACCTCCAACGGGAAGAACACAGCCACCTACAACGAGCGCAACGAGCTCACCACCGCCGGCGGCTCCAGCTACACCTACAGCGCCCGCGGCACCCGTGCCTCGGCGACCACCGGTTCGGCGACCACGACGTCCGGCTACGACGCATATGGCGAACTGGCCAGCCAGGGCAGCCAGAGCTACAGCTACGACGCCCTGGGTCGGCTCGCCGGCACGGGCGGACACACTTTCAGCTACGACGACGCCACCGACAACCCGGTCTCCGACGGCACCGAGAGCTACACCCGGACCCCGAGCGGCAGCCTGGTCGGCGTCGGCTCCGGCGGCAGCGCCGCACTGGCCCTGACGGACGTCCACGGCGACCTCGTCGGCAGCTTCACGAGCACCGGTACCACGCTGGTCGGCTCGGCCGCCTACGACCCGTGGGGCGCACCGACCGGCAGCAGCGGCACCGGCCACGACCTGGGCTACCAGGACGGCTGGACCGACCCGACCAACGGTCAGGTGAACACCGCAAGCCGCTGGTACGACCCGTCCAACGCCGACTTCACCAGCCAGGACGCCGCGCCCCTCAACCCGACAACCGCCGCCAACGGCAACCTCTACGCCTACGGAGACGACAACCCCCTCACTAACGCCGACCCGAGCGGCAACAGCCCCTGTGTCCCGATCCCGCCGATCTTCCCGCCCCCGAAGGGGCCCGAGGGTCCCAGGGGGCCCAAGGGTCCGGGTGGCTCCCGCTACTACGACCCGCCGGCGGCACCCGTGACGAACCCGGCACCGGTGCCCACGCCGACCTGGGATCCCGCCCCGGCGCCCGCTCCGGTGCCCACGACAGTCGGCGCCCCGTCGCCCCAGTCGGGCTTCGACTGGGACACCGCGATCGAGTACACCGCATCCGCGGTGCTGGCCGTGGCCGTGGTCGGTGCGATGGTGACCGGTGCGGGTGAGATCGCCGCAGGCCTCGCCGCGGTGGGCAGCGCCCTGGCGAGTTTCTTCTCGTTCAACAGCTGTGACGTCACCTCGGCGGTCAAGACCGTCGTCCACAAAGTCGTCAACCTCGCAACGATCGCCCCTGGGCACGCCCACGATGCAGCAAGCGGAACCGCAACCAGGGGAGCGAACAGCAACTCACCCTCGGCCGATCCGACACAGAACGCGCAGCAGATCGCGCCGACGCCATACGACACACCGGTCACCGAGGCACAGCTGCAGGCGGACGGGGTGAGCATTCCGCCGGGCACCTTCGACGACGACGGGGGTTGGTGCCAGACCGGCTACGACACCGACATCCAGTACTCCCCGGTCGACGAGAGCAACGGCGGCAGGTCCACGGGTGCCGAAGCGTGCCTGGACAAGGAGTATGTGGATACCCACGAGGGGACGGACGCCGATCCGAAGGGAACCGGCCTGGCCGGATACCAATGGGCGAGGCAAACCGCAATCTGGCACCAGGACTTCAAGCCGGGAAAGTGGATCAATGCCTGCCACTTGATCGGCGGACAGTTCGGCGGCGACGGCGAGACCGCCGCCAACCTGGCGACCTGCTCCCGGGCCAGTAATGCAAACCGCAATATTGCCGCTGATCCTGGAATGACAAACAACATGCTTAAATTCGAGAACAAGGTCATGGGCGCGATCAACTCGGGCCAGTTGGTCGACTACCGGGTGACACCCCTCTACGTCGGCAGTCGGACCGTCCCGGCCTACTTCGTGATGGCAGCGCATGGCGTCAACGTGGCCGGGATCCCCGGAATCAACGATGTGGCGGTGATCCCGAACATGCTGTACAGCCAGAAGGACAAGAACTGGATCAACCTGGGGAACGTGACGGACACCAGAACGGGTTTGCCGGTCCCGACCGGGGACATGAAGTAGCAGGTGGCCGCGTCGCGCTGAGTCCCTTTCGATGGGATTCCTGGAAAGCGATCTTCAAGGAGTTGTGTTGGAAAACGACATTCAGCGTCTGCGAGAGCTGGCGCCCCCGGGGGCCGCGGACGGTGCCGACATCGACTGGGCGGTGGTCTCGGCTGAGTACGGTCTCGGCTTCCCGGCCGACTACCGCGACTTCATCGCCGCTTACGGAGCTGGTAGCTTCGAGGACGCGATCTCGGTCATGGCACCGCGCGGTGTCCCCGGACCGCCTGGGGTGTCCACCGTGGACCGGCTGGCGGATGAGGTCCGCGAGGACAGCTCGATGTGGAGCTGGCAGGACGAGGCCGGGCGGGCGTGGACCGAGCAACCCGCACAGGTGTTGGTCTGGGGGGAGACTTCCGGGGCTGACGCACTCGGCTGGCTGACCAGCGAGGCGGATCCCGCGGACTGGCCGGTCGTGGTTTGGAAGCATGGTCGTCCGCACTGGATGCTCTACCGGTGCAGCATGACCCAGTTCCTCACCAGGACCATCACCGCCGAGTTCGCCGAGCGCCCGGTCAGTACGAAGCAGATCTGGGACGTCCAATCTCCGAGGTTCCTGAGCACGGCGGAGGAAGTGCGACTCAATATGCTCGGCATCGATCCTTGGGACGACGACGAGTAACGCCCTTGTATTGCAGCCGGAGATCACGTGCCGTGGTCTCCGGTGATGGTGTCCCACCGAGTGGTGTAGCCGATCAAGGCGGCAAAAGCGCAGTTCACGACCGGAATCCCGGCTTCGGGAACCCAGTCTGGGCTGACAAGGCGTCAGCCTGTGGGCTTCAGTCCGAGGGCGCCGTCCGGTCTCCCGGCAGCTGCGCACCTGTGAAGCTTTGAGGCAAGATCGGCTACACCACTCGGCGGGACACGACCGTCTCCGGTTGTTCGTTGCCTGAGCATGGTGCATGGTGTGACGACTGAGGAGATAGCTCGGTGGGGACAGGCACTGGATGAATTGACGCCCTCGATCGAACGGCTGGACACCGGCGGAGCTGGCTGGAAGAACCTTAGGCTCGCCATCGACGGGCGGTCGGGAAATAATGCTGGATATGCCCGGGGCTTGATGAAGGATAGCGCCTCACTGGGAGGAACTCAGGTGACACATCCGTCCGTCATCCGCATTGCTGCCTTCATGCCTGGTCCGGAAGCGGGGGGTGATCACGTCGACTGGGAAGGCCTCGCCGTATCAACGGGGCTGCGCTTCCCGGCGGATTATCGTGATTTCGTCCTCACTTATGGCGGAGGCGAAATGGATGAGTTCCTCTCCGTCAGGACTCCGCCTGTCGACGGATCGCCCTACGGAACCCTCTTGACCGCTACGGAATACGAGCCCAGGGGAGCCGAGCTGCTCGGCATCTCGAAGGTCCTGGAGGATCCGACGTCGAAGCACTTTCTGCCCCTGGCCGCCAGCGTCCACGGTGACGTGGTGTTCTGGGTAGGGGAGCACGAGAGTCCGGATGATTGGCAGATCCTCGCCTTCGCGCGCCAGGTGCCTCATGGCGAGAACCCCTGGACGCTCTTCGAAGGCGGCTTCTGCGACTTCCTCGTCGGACTCTTTGACGGCTCCCTCGGTAGTCCCTTCAGCGATCGAACCTCCTTCGCCAGCGATAACCCGCACGAGTACCGCAGCTGGCGGGAAGACTAATGATTGATGCAGTACGCGTTCAGGCGCGCGACGAGGGCGACCGGCCCACGGCGCGCGCCTGAACCGTTTCTGGGCGGACAGTGGAGGCAGTCCCATGGTAAGGCCCGAAACCCTCGGGAGCACCGCAATGAGCACAGTTGCCGCCTATGCCGCACCCCCCACCAAGGCACCGTTCGAGTGGACGAGGATCGTGCGGCGGGCGGTTTGTGCGAAGGGCGTCCTGATCGACATTAGGTTCGTTGGAATCTGCCACTCTGACATTCACAAAGGCCGCCCGGGCACCTGGTCTCCAAGCACGGGTGGGGGTTCATTACGCTGGGGGGACACCGACCGTTACCCCACGGCGATCGGGGGTTTTGGGCGAGCTGGCTGTGGGTGCACGCTGGTGATCGCCGATGCACGGGCAGGTTTCCTGAGGTGCAGAGCCGGGGGTCCATCCCCGCGGGTGCGGGGAGCAGGGCGCCGCTGCCCTCTTCGCCTGCTTGGCCGGGGGACCATCCCCGCGGGTGCGGGGAGCAGTTGCCGTTGCGGTCGGTGAACGTCGCCAGCTGGGGACCATCCCCGCGGGTGCGGGGAGCAGACGCTGCCGTCGTCGGTGGAGCGCGCCGCGTTGGGACCATCCCCGCGGGTGCGGGGAGCAGGGCGCCAATATGGATTGGCGAATCGATGACCAGGGACCATCCCCGCGGGTGCGGGGAGCAGGGAGAGGACACCGGCGGTGAGGCGGATCTCCGGGGACCATCCCCGCGGGTGGATGGTGTCCCACCGAGTGGTGTAGCCGATCAAGGCGGCAAAAGCGCAGTTCACGACCGGAATCCCGGCTTCGGGAACCCAGTCTGGGCTGACGAGGCGTCAGCCTGGGGGCTTCAGGCGCGCCGTCCGGTCTCCCGGCAGCTGCGCACCTGTGAAGCTCTGAGGCAAGATCGGCTACACCACTCGGCGGGACATGACCCGCGGGTGCGGGGAGCAGCTGTACATTCAGTCGCCTACCCTGGCCGGCGCGGGACCATCCCCGCGGGTCCGGGGAGCAGGAGGCACCATTCTCGGCGAGCCTCGCAACGTTGGGACCATCCCCGCGGGTGCGGGGAGCAGGGGGGACTTCTACGGTAGCGGGCTGCCTTCCGAGGACCATCCCCGCGGGTGCGGGGAGCAGCCGGCCGGGCTGATGTCCAGGCCGATCGCGTAGGGACCATCCCCGCGGGTGCGGGAGCAGTTGAATTTGCCGTCGGTATCGACGGCGTAGAAGGGACCATCCCCGCGGGTGGATGGTGTCCCACCGAGTGGTGTAGCCGATCAAGGCGGCAAAAGCGCAGTTCACGACCGGAATCCCGGCTTCGGGA
>NZ_JBVHLF010000127.1:0-14310 GCF_055559155.1 Kitasatospora sp. NPDC024654 | reverse complement strand
CCACCCCCCACCACCTCCAAATCCGCATCACCACCCCCGACCCCACCCACCGCCGCACCCTCACCATCTCCTCCCGCCCCGAACACGCCACCCACTGGACCCTCCACGCCACCGGCACCCTCACCGCCGACCCGCGGCCGACCGAACCGGACCTGATCGGCTGGCCGCCCCCGGAGGCCGAGCCGGTGGAACTGGACGGCCTGTACCAGCGGTTCGCCGAGGCCGGCTACGGCTACGGGCCCGCGTTCCAGGGGCTGCACGCGGCCTGGCGGCGCGGTGACGAGGTGTTCGCCGAACTCACCCTCGACCCGCGCCAGCACGCCGACGCCGCCGGCTGCACCGCGCACCCGGCGCTGCTGGACGCCGCGTTGCAGGCCGTGGCGCTGCTGGCCGGGCGGGACGGCCAGGCCCGGCTGCCGTTCAGCTGGACCGGGGTCACCGCCCACGCCACGGGCGCCACCTCCCTGCGGGTCAGGGTCAACGCCGACGGGCCGGAGGCGGTGAGGCTCGCGGCGTACGACCTGGCGGGCCGCCCGGTGCTCACCGTCGACTCGCTGGTGCTGCGCCCGGTGCCCGCGGACATGCTCACGCCGGCCGCCGGAACCGACCGGCTGTTCCGGCTGGACTGGCAGCCCGCCCCGTCCCGTCCGGGCACGACCTGGACCGCCCTGGACGCCCTCGGCGAGCACGACCCGGTGCCGCCCGTCCTGCTCGCCGACTGCCCGACCGGCGGGGCGACGGATCCGGCCGTCCGGCTGCACGAGACCGCCACGCGCACCCTCGCTCTGGTCCGCGACTGGCTGGCGGCGGAGCGGTTCGCCGACTCCCGGCTGGTGTTGCGGACCCGCGGCGCGGCGCACACCCGGGCCGGCGACCCGCCGACCGACCTGGCCCAGGCGGCGGTCTGGGGGCTGCTGCGCACCGTGCAGAGCGAGCACCCCGACCGCTTCGTACTGCTGGACACCGACCGCCCGACCGCCCCACCCGCCCAGCTGCCGCTCGACGGCGAGCCCCAACTGGCGCTGCGCGGAACCGAGTTCCTCGTCCCCCGACTGATCCCGGCGGCCCGTCCCGACCTGTTGGTGCCACCGGCCGACGCGCCGGCCTGGCGGCTGGAGACCACCGGAACCGGCAGCCTGGACGGCTTGGCGCTGCGCTCGTACGACCCCGAGCCGCTGGGCGCGGGCGAGGTGCGGCTCGCGGTCCGCGCGGCGGGCCTGAACTTCCGCGACGTGGCGGTGACCCTCGGGCTGACCCCGGACCAGCAGGGCCTGGGCAGCGAGGGCGCGGGGGTGGTGCTGGAGGTCGGCGCCGAGGTGACCGACCTGGCTCCGGGCGACCGGGTGCTGGGGATCTTCGGCTCCGCGTTCGGTCCGGTGGCGGTGGCCGACCGGCGGACCGTGGCACGGATCCCGGACGGCTGGTCGTTCGCCCAGGCCGCCTCGGTGCCGATCGCCTACCTGACCGCCTACTACGGCCTGTTCGACCTGGGCGGTCTGCGTCACGGCGAGTCGGTGCTGATCCACGCCGCGACCGGCGGGGTCGGCACGGCCGCCGTCCAGCTGGCCCGGCACGCCGGGGCCGAGGTCTTCGGCACGGCGAGCGAGCACAAGTGGGACGTGCTGCGCCAGGCCGGCCTCGGGGAGGGCAGGTTGGCCTCCTCCCGCACCCTGGAGTTCGCCGACCGGTTCCTGGTGGCCACCCTCGGGCGCGGGGTGGACCTGGTGCTCAACTGCCTGGCCCGGGAGTTCGTGGACGCCTCGCTGCGCCTGCTGTCGGACGGCGGCCGGTTCGTCGAGCTGGGCAAGACCGACATCCGGTCGGCGGCCCGGGTCGCGGCCGACCACCCGGGGGTCGCCTACCGGGCCTTCGACCTGCTGGAGGCCGGGCCCGAGCGGATCGGCGAGATGCTCACCGAGGTGCTGGCGCTCTTCGACCGCGGGGTGCTCACCCCACCGCCGCTGACCTGCTGGGAGGTCCGGGAGGCGGCCGAGGCCTTCCGCCACCTGGCGCAGGCCCGGCACGTCGGCAAGAACGTGCTGCTGCTGCCGACCGCGCCGGACCCGGACGGCACGGTACTGATCACCGGCGGCACCGGCACGCTGGGCCGTCTGGTGGCCCGGCACCTGGTGACCCGACACGGCGCCCGCCACCTGCTGCTGGCCAGCCGGCGAGGGCCGGCCGCCGAGGAGTCCGCCGCTCTGGTGGCCGAGTTGGCCGAGCTGGGGGCGCGCACCACCGTGGCGGCCTGCGACGTGGGCGACCGTGCGGCGCTGGCCGAGCTGCTGGGGCGGGTGCCGAAGGACCGTCCGCTCACCGTCGTGGTGCACGCGGCCGGCCTGCTGGACGACGCGCTGGCCGAGTCGCTGACGGACCAGCAGCTGGTCCGGGTGCTGCGGCCCAAGGCCGAGGCGGCGATCGCGCTGCACGAGCTGACCGTCGACGCGGACCTGGCGGCGTTCGTGCTCTTCTCCTCCGGCGCGGGGCTGCTCGGCACGCCCGGGCAGGCCAACTACGCGGCGGCCAACGCCGCGCTGGACGCGCTGGCGCGGCAGCGGCGGGCCGAGGGCCGGCCCGGGCTGTCGATCGGCTGGGGCCTGTGGGAGGAGCGCAGCTCGCTCACCGCACGGGTCGGCGAGGCGGAGCTGCGCCGGATGGCCGGCGGCGGGCTCGGCGTGCTCCCCACCGCCGACGGCCTGGCCCTGCTGGACCTGGCACTGGCCGGCCCGGCCCCGTACCTGCTGGCGGCCCCGCTGGACCGGACGGCGCTGCGGCCGGACGGTCCCGCACTCTGGCGCGGGCTGGCCCGTGGACCCCGGTCACGGCCCGCGGCCGTCACCACCGGCCCGGCCCCGGCCGGCCTGCTGGAGCAGCTCGCGGCGCTGGGCCCCGCCGAGTCGCACCGGCTGCTGCTCGACCTGGTGCGCGGCCACGCCGCCGCCGTGCTCGGACACGCCTCACCGGAGCGGATCCGGGCCACCCGGCCGTTCAAGGAGCTCGGTTTCGACTCGCTGACCGGCGTCGAGCTGCGCAACCGTCTGGCGGCCGCCAGCGGGGTGCGGCTGCCGGCCGCGATGGTCTTCGACTACCCGACGCCGGAGGCGCTGGCCCGACACCTGGCGGCGAAGGCGGCCGTCCGCTCCACGAGGAGCGAGGCAGCCGACCCGGCGGCCGTGCTGGCCGGGCTGGACCGGCTGGAGGCGCTGCTCGCCACGCTCGGCCCGGACGAGCCGGTCCGCGACGAGCTGTCGCGCCGGCTGCGCGAGGTGCTCGCGCGCGGCACCGACCGGTCACCGGCGGCCGACCAGGCCGTCACGGCCACCGAGATCACCGCCGCGACCGACGACGAGATCTTCGCGTACATCGACCGGCAGCTGGAGGGCTCGTGAGACCCCCGCGCCCGCCGAGGCGGGCGCACGCGCTGGACTCCCCTCCCGACCAGAAGAAGGTGCAGGACAACCGGTGAGCGAGCAGAAGCTGCGGGACTACCTCAACCGCGTGACCATCGACCTCCAACAGACCCGGCAGAAGCTGCGCGAGGCCGAGGCGAAGGGCCACGAGCCGATCGCGATCGTCTCGATGAGCTGCCGGTTCGGCGGCGGGGTCAACACGCCGGAGGACCTCTGGGAGCTGCTGGCCGCCGACCGGGACGCGATGACCGGCCTGCCGGGCGACCGGGGCTGGGAGCTGTCGGCGCTGGCCGCCGGCGGCGCACCGGCGCGCGGCGCGTTCCTGGACGACGCGGGCGGCTTCGACCCGGCGTTCTTCGGGATCTCCCCGCGCGAGGCGCTGGCCATGGACCCGCAACAGCGGCTGCTGCTGCTCGCCTGCTGGGAGGCGGTGGAGCGGGCCGGCATCGACCCGCTCGCGCTCCGCGGCAGCGCCACCGGTGTCTACGTGACGGCCGTGGACCAGGGGTACGGGACGCTCGGGCGAGGCGCCTCGGAGGCGGTCAAGGGCTTCCTGATGACCGGCAACGCGATCAGCGTGCTGTCCGGCCGGGTCTCCTACGTGATGGGCCTGGAGGGTCCCTCGCTGAGCGTGGACACCGCCTGCTCGGCCTCGCTGGTGGCGCTGCACCTGGCCGCCCGGGCGCTGCGGGCCGGCGAGTGCTCGCTGGCCCTGGTCGGTGGCGCCAACGTGATGGCACTGCCCGGCGCGTTCCTGGAGATCGCCCGGCAGGGCGGGATGGCGGCGGACGGGCGCTGCAAGCCGTTCGCGGCGGCGGCCGACGGCACCGGCTGGGGCGAGGGCGTCGGCGTGCTGCTGGTCGAGCGGCTGAGCGACGCACGGCGCAACGGGCACCCCGTCCTGGCGGTGCTGCGCGGCTCGGCGATCAACCAGGACGGCGCCAGCAACGGGCTGACCGCGCCCAACGGCCCGTCCCAACAGCGGGTCATCCAGGCCGCGTTGGCCGACGCCGGGCTGAACCCCGCCGAGGTGGACGCGGTGGAGGCGCACGGCACCGGCACCCGGCTCGGCGACCCGATCGAGGCGGACTCACTGCTCGCCACCTACGGCCAGAACCGTGAACACCCCTTGTGGCTCGGATCGTTGAAGTCCAACATCGGGCACACCCAGGCGGCCGCCGGGGTGGCGGGCGTGATCAAGATGGTGCTGGCGCTGCGGCACGGCGTGCTGCCGCGCACCCTGCACGTGGACGCGCCGACCCCGCACGTCGACTGGTCGGCGGGCGCGGTCGAGCTGCTGACCGAGGCCCGGGCCTGGCCGGGCGGGGGCCGGCCGCGCCGGGCCGGGGTCTCCTCGTTCGGGATGAGCGGCACCAACGCGCACGTGGTACTGGAGGAGGCTCCCGAGCCGGAGCCCGCGCCCACCGTCGCGCTCGACGCGGCGCCGGTGCCGTGGCTGGTCTCCGGGCAGAGCCCCGAGGCGCTGCGGGCCCAGGCGGCCCGGCTGACCGCGCACCTGTCGGCCCGGGCCGGGCTGCGCCCGGCCGACGTCGGCTTCTCGCTGGCCACCGCGCGCTCGGCCTTCGAGTACCGGGCGGCGGTGGTGGGCACGGACGGCGGCGAGCTGCTGCGCGGACTGGCCGCGCTCGCCGAGGGCGGCGCCGCGCCCGGCACGGTCACCGGGCGCGCCACCGGCGAGCGGGAACGGACCGTCTTCGTCTTCCCCGGGCAGGGCGGGCAGTGGCTGGGCATGGCCCGCGAACTGCTGCTGGAGTCCCCGGTCTTCGCCCGGTCGGTGGCCGACTGCGCGGAGGCACTGGAGCCGTTCCTGGGCTGGTCGCCGACCGGGGTGCTGCGGGACGAACCGGGCGCGCCGCCGCTGGAACGGATCGACGTGGTGCAGCCGGTGCTGTTCGCGGTGATGGTGTCGCTGGCCGCCCTCTGGCGCTGCTACGGGGTCGAGCCGGACGCGGTGGTGGGGCACTCGCAGGGCGAGGTGGCGGCCGCCCACGTGGCGGGCGGGCTGTCGCTGCGGGACGCGGCGAAGATCGTCGCGCTGCGCAGCCGGGCCCAGCTGACGCTGTCCGGGACCGGCGCGATGGCCTCGGTCAACCTGTCGGCCGACGCGGCTCGCGCGCGGCTGCGCCGCTGGGAGGGTCGGCTGTCGGTCGCCGCGGTGAACAGCCCGGCCTCCGTGGTGGTCTCCGGCGACCCGGCCGCCCTCACCGAGCTGCTGGCCGAGTGCGCGGAGGCCGGGATCCGGACCCGGCGGGTGGCCGCCGACGTGGCCGGCCACTCGGTCCACATGGACGGGCTGCGCGAGGAACTGCTGGCGGCGCTGGCCGACATCCGGCCGCGCGCCGGCGAGGTGCCGTTCCACTCCACGGTCACCGGCGGACGGTTGGACACCGCCGAGTTGGACGCCGGCTACTGGTTCCGCAACGTGCGCGAGACGGTGGAGTTCGACGCGGCGGTGCGCTCGCTGCTGGCGCCGGGCGACGCGGTCCTCCTCGAGATCAGTCCGCACCCGGTGCTGACCGTGCCGGTGCAGGACGTGGCGGACGACCTCGGCCGCACCGGCAGCGTGGTGCTCGGCACGCTGCGCCGGGACGAGGGCGGGCTGCGTCGCATACTGGCCGCGCTCGCCGAGGCCCAGGTGAACGGCGTCGCGGTGGACTGGTCGGCGGCCTTCGCCGGGCACCGGCCGAGCCTGGTGGAGCTGCCCACCTACGCGTTCCAGAACCGGCCGTTCTGGCTTGAGCCGGCGGCCGGGAGCGCCGCGGCGGATCCGGCGGACGCGGCGTTCTGGGCGGCCGTGGAGCGCGAGGACGCCGACGCGGTCGCGGCCACCCTCGGGGTGGCGCCGGAGGCCTGGCGCGAGGTGCTGGCACCGCTGGCCGGCTGGCGCCGACACCGCCGGGACCAGAGCGTGCTGGACGGCTGGCGCTACCGCCTCGCCTGGCGCCGGCTGGCCGAGCCGGCAGCGGGTGCCCTGACCGGCAGCTGGCTGCTGGTCGGCTCCGCCG
Source organism: Kitasatospora sp. NPDC024654 (assembly GCF_055559155.1). Taxonomy (NCBI): domain Bacteria; kingdom Bacillati; phylum Actinomycetota; class Actinomycetes; order Kitasatosporales; family Streptomycetaceae; genus Kitasatospora; species Kitasatospora sp. NPDC024654. The sequence continues at coordinate 7,874 of NZ_JBVHLF010000127.1, read as the reverse complement.
GCACGGCGGAGCCCTTGGCCGACCGGCTGGCCGCGCTGCTCGCCGGGCACGGCGCCGAGGTGGTGCCGGTGCTGGTGGACGGTCCCACGGCCGACCCGGCGGCGCTGGCCGCGCGGCTGCGCGAGGAGCTGGACGGGCGGGCGCCGCTGGCCGGCGTACTCAGCCTGCTCGCCCTGGACGACCGGACGGTCCCCGAACTGCCGGCGCTCCCAGCGGGTTTGGCGCTGACCACCGCGCTGGTGCGGGCACTGGACGAGGTGCCGGCGCGGGCGCCGCTCTGGTGCCTCACCAGCGGCGCGGTCATGGCCACCGACGCGGACCGGCTGAGCCACCCCGCGCAGGCGCAGACCTGGGGCCTGGGCCGCGTGGTGGCGCTCGAACAGCCGCCGCTCTGGGGCGGGTTGGTCGACCTGCCGGCCGAGGCCGACGAGCGCGCGCTGGAGCGGCTGGCGGCGCTGCTGGCCGGCGACGGCGCGGAGGACCAGCTCGCGCTGCGCCCCGACGGGGTGTTCGCCCGCCGCCTGGTCCGCGCCCCGAAGGCACCGGCCCGGCGCGACTGGCGGCCGCGCGGCACCGTGCTGATCACCGGTGGCACCGGCGGGCTGGGCAGCCACGTCGCCCGGCACCTGGCCCGGACCGGCGCGGAACACCTGGTGCTGGTCAGCCGGCGCGGCGGAGAGGCGCCCGGCGCCGGCGAGTTGGCCGCCGAACTGGGCACGCTCGGCTGCCGGGTCACGCTGGCCGGCTGTGACCTGGCCGACCTGGCCGCGCTGCGTGCGCTGGTGGCCGGGCTGGCCGAGGCCGGTGACCCGGTCCGCGCGGTGCTGCACACCGCTGCCGCCGTGCAGTTGGGAACGGTCCGGGAGACCGGGCCGCGCGAGCTGGCGGCCACGCTGGAGGCCAAGGCGCTCGGCGCGGCCAACCTGGATCAGGTCTTCCACGACACCGAGTTGGACGCCTTCGTGCTCTTCTCCTCGGTCTCCGGGGCGTGGGGCAGCGCGGACCACGGCGCGTACGCGGCCGGCAACGCCTACCTGGACGCGCTGGCCGAGCACCGGCGCGGCCGGGGCCTGGCCGCCACCTCGATCGTCTGGGGCATCTGGAGCGCGGCCGGCGGCGGGCTGGCCACCAGCGAGTTGGAGCGCCAACTGCTGGAGCGTGGCATCCCGTTCATGGATCCCCGGCTCGCGGTGGCCGGCCTGCAGCGGGTGTTGGACGACGACGAGACGACCGTGCTGGTCGCCGACGTGGACTGGGCACGCTTCGTGCCGGTCTTCACCTCGGTCCGGCCCAGCCCGCTGATCGGCGAGATCCCCGAGGTCCGGGCGCTGGCCGAGGCAGCCGAGGCGGACCGGCCGGCGGACGGCGAGGTGGGCACCGCGCTCCGCCACGAGCTGCGCGGCCGGTCCGACGCCGAGGTGCGGCGGATCCTGGTGGACCTGGTCCGCCGGCAGGCCGCCGAGGTGCTCGGACACGACTCCCCGGAGGCGGTCGAACCAGCCCGGGCCTTCCGGGAGTTGGGCTTCGACTCGCTGACCGCGGTCGAGCTGCGCAACCGGCTCAACGCGGCGACCGGGCTGCGGCTGCGCACCACCGTGGTCTTCGACCACTCCTCGGCCGAGGCGCTGGCCGACGCGCTGCGCGGACAACTGCTGGGCGGGGAACCGGAGTCGGCGGTGCCATCGGCCGTCGTGCCGGGCGACCCGGCGGAGCCGATCGCGGTGGTGTCGATGAGCTGCCGGTTCCCCGGTGGCATCGACGAGCCGGAGAAGCTGTGGCAACTCCTGCTGGACGGCGGCGAGGTGGTGGGCGCGCTGCCCACTGACCGCGGCTGGCCGGCCGACCTGTACGACCCGGATCCGGACCGGGCCGGCCACTCGTACGTCCGGGAGGGCGGGTTCCTGCACGACGCGGGCGACTTCGACCCCGCCTTCTTCGGGATCTCGCCGCGCGAGGCGGTCGCCATGGACCCACAGCAGCGGTTGCTGCTGGAGAGCTCCTGGGAGGCGCTGGAGCGGGCCGGGCTGGACCCGGCCGGGCTGCGGGAGAGCCGGACCGGGGTCTTCGTCGGCGTCAACTACCAGGACTACAGCTCGATCGCGGCCGCCGGCGCGCCGGAGTCGGCCGAGGGCCACCTGGTGGCGGGCGCGGCGGCCAGCGTGGTCTCCGGCCGAGTCGCCTACACCCTGGGGTTGGAGGGCCCGGCGGTCACCGTCGACACGGCCTGCTCCTCCTCGCTGGTGGCGCTGCACCTGGCCGCGCAGGGGCTGCGCTCCGGCGACTGCTCGCTGGCGCTGGCCGGCGGCGTGGCGGTGATGGCCACCCCGGGCGTGTTCATCGGCTTCTCCCGGCAGCGCGGGCTGGCCGCCGACGGGCGGTGCAAGGCGTTCGGCGCGGGTGCGGACGGCATGGGCCTGGCCGAGGGCGTGGGTGTGGTGCTGCTGGAGCGGCTCTCCGACGCGCGGCGCCACGGGCACCCGGTGCTGGCGGTGCTGCGCGGCTCGGCGGTCAACCAGGACGGCGCCAGCAACGGTCTGTCGGCCCCCAACGGGCGGGCCCAGCAGCGGGTGATCCGGCAGGCGCTGGCCAACGCGGGCCTGTCCGCCGCCGAGGTGGACGCGGTCGAGGCGCACGGCACCGGCACCACGCTCGGCGACCCGATCGAGGCCGGCGCGCTGCTCGCCAGCTACGGACAGGACCGTGAACAGCCTTTGTGGCTCGGCTCGTTGAAGTCCAACATCGGCCACACCCAGGCGGCTTCCGGCGTGGCGGGGGTGATCAAGTCGGTGCTGGCGCTGCGGCACGGGGTGCTGCCGAAGACCCTGCACGCGGACGAACCGACCCCGCACGTGGACTGGTCCGCGGGCGCGGTCGAGCTGCTGACCGAGGCCCGGCCGTGGCCGACGGTCGACCGACCGCGGCGGATCGGCGTCTCCTCGTTCGGGTTCAGCGGCACCAACGTGCACGTCGTGCTGGAGCAGGCCCCGGAGGTCGAACCCCGGCCCGCGACCGAGCAGGCGCCGGCCGAGCTGCCCTGGCCGCTCTCGGCGAAGACCGGCGAGGCGCTGGCCGCGTCGGCCGGGCGGCTGCGTGCCGTCGAGTCGGACCCGGTGGACGTCGGCTTCTCGCTGGCCACCGGGCGCGGCGCGTTCGAGCAGCGCGCCGTGCTGCTCGGCGGCGACCGGGCGGCCGGGCTGGCGGAGCTGGCCGCGGGCGGGGCGGCGCCGAACCTGGTGCGCGGGGTGGCCGACACGGGTGGCCGGCGGGTCTTCGTCTTCCCCGGGCAGGGCTCGCAGTGGCCCGGCATGGCCGCCGAACTCCTCGACACCCAACCCGCGTTCGCGCGGCGGATGACCGAGTGCGAACAGGCCCTGGCACCGCACGTCGACTGGCAGCTGACCCGACTCCTGCGCGGCGGCGAGCCGTTGGAGCAGGTGGACGTCGTGCAGCCGGCACTGTGGGCGGTGATGGTCTCGCTGGCCGCGCTCTGGGAGTCCTGGGGCGTGCTGCCCGACGCGGTGCTCGGGCACTCGCAGGGCGAGATCGCCGCCGCCGTGGTGGCCGGCGCGCTCACCCTCGAGGACGGCGCCCGGGTCACCGCGCTGCGCAGCCGCGCCCTGCGCCGCCTGGAGGGCGCCGGCGGGATGGTCTCGGTCGGCCAACCGCTGGAACGCGTCAGGCAGTTGATCGAGCCGTGGGGCGAGAGCCTGTCCGTCGCGGCCGTCAACGGCCCGTCCGCCGTGGTGGTCTCCGGCGCGAGCGCCGCCCTCGACGAGCTGGTCGGGCGCTGCGCGCAGGACGGCACCCGGGCCCGGGTCGTCCCGGTGGACTACGCCTCGCACTCGGCGCAGGTCGAGCGGATCCGCGCCGAGCTGGCCGAGCTGCTCGCCGGGCTGCGGCCGATCGCCGGCCGGGTGCCGCTCTTCTCCACGGTGACCGGCGACTGGCTGGACACCACCCGGATGGACGGCGACTACTGGTACCGCAACCTGCGGCGGACCGTGCTCTTCGAGCCGGCCGTGCGCGCGCTGGCCGAGCAGCGCTACCAGGCCTTCCTGGAGGTGTCGCCGCACCCCGTGCTCACCCTGCCGGTGCTGGACGGCGCGGCGGCGGCCGGCGCGCCCGACGTGTTGGCGACCGGCACCCTGCGGCGCGACGAGGGCGGCCTGCCGCGCGTGCTCGCGGCGGCGGCCGAGCTGTGGGTGCGCGGCGTGCCGGTCGACTGGGCCGCGGTGTACGCGACCAGCGGCGGGCAGCGGGTCGAACTGCCCACCTACCCCTTCCAACGGCAGCGCTACTGGCTGACGCCGGGCGCCCCGGCGGTTGGCGCGGAGTCGGACGACAGCGCGTTCTGGCGCCTGGTGGAGGGCGCCGACCTGGCCGAGGCGGCACGCGGCCTGGCGGTGGACGCCGAGTCGCTGGGCCAGGTGCTGCCCGCGCTCAGCGCCTGGCGGCGGCAGCGGCAGGAGAGTTCGGCGCTGGAGTCCTGGCGCTACCGCGTCCAGTGGCAGCAGGTGCCACCGCCGGCGGCGAGCGCGCCCGGCGGCCGCTGGCTGGTGGTCGTGCCCGGCGGTCACCGGGCGGACGCCCGGGTGACCGCGCTGGTCGAGACGCTGGCCGCGCACACCGAGGAGGTCCGCACGGTCGAGCTGACCGACCGTGCGGTGGACCGGGCGGCGCTGGCCGAGCGGCTGGCCGACAGCGCGACCGGCGAACTCGCCGGGATCCTCTCGCTGCTCGCGCTGGCCGGCGAGCCGCACCCGGCCCACCCCGCGCTGCCGACCGGCGCCGCGCTCACCCTGGCCCTGGTCCAGGCGCTCGGCGACCTCGGGGTGGCCGCGCCGCTCTGGTGCGCCACCGAGGGCGCGGTCTCGGTCGGCACCGGCGACGCGCTGACCGCACCCGGCCAGGCGCTGGTCTGGGGCACCGGCATGGTGGCCGGGCTGGAGCACGCGGCCCGCTGGGGAGGCCTGCTCGACCTGCCGCCGGTGCTGGACTCGCGCGCGCTGCGCGCCGTCCGCGCCGTGCTGGCCGGCGCGACCGGCGAGGACCAGCTCGCGGTCCGCCCGTCCGGCCTTTACGCCCGCCGGCTGGTCCGGGCCCCGCGCCCGGCCGTCCCGCGCCGGACCTGGCGCCCGCGCGGCACCGTCCTGGTCACCGGCGGCACCGGTGCGCTCGGCCCGCACATCGCCCGCTGGCTGGCCCGCGGCGGCGCCGAGCACCTGGTGCTGCCCGGCCGGCGCGGCGCCGACGTCCCGGGGGCGGCCGAACTGACCGCCGAGCTGGCCGAGTCGGGCACCCGGCTGAGCCTGCCGAGGTGTGACCTGGCCGACCGCGCGGAGGTCGCCCGGCTGCTGGCCGGCCTGGAGGAGCGGGGCGAGCCGGTCACCGCCGTCTTCCACGCCGCCGCCTACATCGAGCTGGCGCCGCTGGACGGCACGCCGGTCGACTCCTTCGAGCGGGTGGTCGCCGCGAAGGCCGCCGGCGCCCGTCACCTGGACGAGCTGCTGGACCGCGAGCTGGACGCGTTCGTGCTCTTCTCGTCGATCGCCGGTGTCTGGGGCAGCAGCAACCACGCGGCCTACTCGGCCGGCAACGCCTACCTGGACGCGCTGGCCGAACACCGCCGCTCACGCGGCCTGAGGGCCACCACCGTCGACTGGGGCGTCTGGAAGGCGGCGAACCCGTGGACCGTGCGGGAGACCGTCGACGACGCCGACTTCTACCGGGTGCAGCGCCAGGGCCTGCCGCTGATCGACCCCGAGCCGGCCGTGACCGCGCTGCAGCACGCGCTGGAGGACGACGAGACCGTCATCGCGCTGGCCGAGGTGGACTGGCCGCAGTTCGCGGCGGTCTTCAGCTCGGTCCGCCCGAGCCGGCTGCTGACCGGGGTGCCCGAGGTCCGCGCGCTCGGCGAGTCGGCCGCCGCGCCGGCCGCGACCCCGGCCGCCGCCGTGCTGCGCGAGCGGCTGAACGGGCTGCCGGCGGCCGAGCAGACCCGGGTGGTGCTGAACCTGGTCCGCGAACACGCGGCCGAGGTGCTCGGCCACGGCTCGGCGGAGGCCGTGCCACCCGGCCGAGCCTTCCAGGAGCTGGGCTTCGACTCGCTCACCGCCGTCGAACTGCGCAACCGTCTCAACGCGGCCAGCGGCCTGCGACTGCCGGCCACCCTGGTCTTCGACTACCCGTCTGCCGGCGTACTGGCCGAGCTGATCAGGTCCGCCGTGCTCGGTGAGGGCAACGTCGGGCCGGCCGGCCCGGCCGTGCGGGCGGCCGAGCCGGACGAGCCCATCGCCATCGTCGCGATGGGCTGCCGGCTGCCGGGCGGGATCGCCACCCCCGAGCAGCTGTGGCAACTGCTGGTCGACCGGGGCGACGTGATCTCCGAGTTCCCGGTCAACCGCGGCTGGCCGCTGGAGACGCTCTTCGACCCCGACCCGGACCGGCCCGGCACCTCCACCACCCGCTACGGCGGATTCCTGCACGACGCGGGCGACTTCGACGCCGAGTTCTTCGGCATCTCGCCGCGCGAGGCGCTGGCCATGGACCCACAGCAGCGGCTGTTGTTGGAGACCTCCTGGGAGGCGATCGAGCGGGCCGGGATCGACCCGGTGGCGCTGCGCGGCAGCAGCACCGGGGTGTTCACCGGCGTCAACTACCAGGACTACGCGGCCGCGGTGGCCCAGTCCGCGGAGAACGAGGGCCACCTGCTCACCGGCAGCGCGGCCAGCGTGGTCTCCGGCCGGGTCGCGTACACGCTCGGTCTGGAGGGCCCGGCGATCACCGTCGACACCGCCTGCTCCGCCTCACTGGTGGCGCTGCACCTGGCGGCCCGGGCGCTGCGCGCGGGCGACTGCTCGCTGGCGCTGGCCGGAGGCGTCGCCGTGATGTCCACGCCGGGCGCGATCGTCGGGTTCTCCCGGCAGCGCGGGCTCGCCGCGGACGGCCGCTGCAAGGCGTTCGCGGACGCGGCCGACGGGATGGGCATGTCGGAGGGGGCCGGCGTGCTGCTGGTCGAGCGGCTGAGCGACGCCCGGCGCAACGGGCATCCGGTGCTCGCGGTGCTGCGCGGCTCGGCGGTCAACCAGGACGGCGCCAGCAACGGCCTGTCGGCGCCGAACGGCCCCTCGCAGCAGCGGGTGATCCGGGCGGCGCTGGCCGACGCGGGCCTGACGCCCGACGAGGTCGACATGGTGGAGGCGCACGGGACGGGAACCACGCTCGGCGACCCGATCGAGGCACAGGCGCTGCTGGCCACCTACGGTCAGCAGCGACCGGCGGAACTCCCGCTGCTGGTCGGCTCGTTGAAGTCCAACATCGGGCACACCCAGGCCGCCGCGGGAGTGACCGGGGTGATGAAGGCGGTGCTCGCCCTGCAGCACCGACTGGTCCCGGCCACCCTGCACATCGACCGTCCGTCCGGCAAGGTGGACTGGGAGCAGGGTGCGCTCTCGCTGGTCACCGAGGCCGTGCCGTGGCCGGAACTGGACCGGCCGGCCCGGGCCGGGGTCTCGTCCTTCGGCATGAGCGGGACCAACGCGCACGTGATCCTGGAGGAGGCGCCGACCGTCGCCGTGGAGCCGCCGGTACCGGGTGACGGGCCGGCGATCTGGCCGCTCTCCGCGCGCACCCCGCAGGCGCTGGACGCCCAGGTCGAGCGGCTGCGCGAGCACGTGACCGCCACGGACGCCGAACCACTGGCGGTGGCACGGGCGTTGGCGGGACGGACCGCGTTCGAGCACCGCGCCGTGCTGATCGGCGACCGCGACCAGCTGCGAGGCCGGGAGACTCCTGGACGTACCGTCTTCGTCTTCCCCGGCCAGGGCTCCCAATGGCCCGGCATGGCCGCCGAACTCCTCGACACCCAACCCGCG
>NZ_JBVHLF010000126.1:0-14337 GCF_055559155.1 Kitasatospora sp. NPDC024654 | reverse complement strand
GGCGTCGTGCCGGGCCCAGGGCACGAAGGCCACGGTCGCACCGTGCCGTGGGCAGGCGACCCGCGGGGCATCGGCCTCCAGGAACACCCGCACCGGCCCGTGGTCCAGATCCCGCCACCGGCGCCGGCCGCGTCCCCGGTCGTACCAGGGGGCCGGGCGTCGGCACAGCCCGCACCGTCCACGCCGCCGCGCATCAGGCCGCACCGACGCGACTACACACTGTTCCGATTCGTCCCAGCGCACCGCCTCGACCACGGTGTTTTCCACCATCAAGGTGCGCTTCCATATGCTGAAGGCAGGCACGCCGTCTCTCTGCTTGATCAAACTTGGGCTTCGACACCTCAAGGATCACAGAGGACGGCGTGTTTCACGTCCAGCCGCAGGTCAGCGCACCCACACATACGGCAGGAGAGCCACATTCCGCCCGTCGAGTACGAGACCAACTACTACCTGGCAACCGCAAAACCCCTGGTCACAGCCATCATCTGAGCTCTCTACCGAACCCGGGGCGGTTCAGGTCGATCACGGTGGCGAGGTACATCTTTCCCTCACCGGTCTCGATCTCGGTCATGTCGCCCACCCACAGCACGTCGGGCGAGACCGCGTCGAAGTGCCGGCCCACCAGGTCGCGGGCGGCCTTCCGCTTGCCCTGCCGGGTCAGCGACCTGCGCTTCTTCGGCTCGCGGCCGTACCAGCCGTGCTCGGCCATGATCTCGGCGACCGTGTTCACCGACACCTGCCAGCCCTCGGCCCACGCGCAGTTGCTGGTTCTCCGCTCGGAGCCTGGCCAGCTCCTGCCGTTCGGACTCCCGCAGCGGCCCCGTCCCGCTCTCCGAGGCTCGCCGGGCGGCGTGCACCCAGTTCTGCAGTGTGGCCTCGTGCACCCCCAGGTCCCGAGCCACCCGCGCGGCCGGCTTCCCGGTCTCCAGCACGATCCGCACGGCCCCATCCCGGAACTCGGCGTCGTACGTACGTCGCTTCCCCACCCTCAACTCCTTATCGGGTCACGACTCCACGCTACGAGGGGAAGCACACCTCCGGGTGCCTGGGGCTGACCTCCCTCACCCATCCGGGGCGGGCGGCGCGCGGACCGGGGATATGAGCCCGTACGCCGCCCGCCCTGCCGGGCAGGCACCGGGCTCAACGAGTGCGCCGCCGGAACGGGCACGGCCCCGACGGTGGGGTCAGGACTCGCCGCCGCAGTGGTGGGCCTGACCACGCTGACTGCCGCGCGGGAATCCAGTCGCGTCGCCGCGGCCGGCCGATGTCAGCCATCCCCACCCCCCTCACCAGGCCCACCAAGGGTCGGAGCCGTCGCCTGGGCTGGCTGTTCTACCGTGGAAGAGCACGAGCCGGGCCGCGACATTCGCGCGGGTCAGCCCCGAGGCGGCGCCGGCGCCCGCGTCCTGGTCGCAGAGGCCTGCGCGCCGTCCGACCGTGGCCTACGCCCCTGCGCCACACTGCTCTCCTTGGCCATGATGTCCACGCCTCGGATGTGCATGGGGGAAGCTCAGCGTAGGTGATGGCCCCTTCGCCAGGACGGCGCGGCCCCGGCCGCTGAGCAGACGATCGAGCCCGCTCGATCGCGCCCCGTGGGCGATGTGCCGGGCCACGATCCGAGCCAGGAGGAACCCAGGAACGGCAGCGGCCACCGGAACGGTCCCTGCCCACGAGTGCCGCCCGCGTCCGGGGAGTTGTGGCCCCAGTCGGCGGGGCGCAGGCTGGTGCCCGTGACGGTGGGGAGCTGGCGGCGCGGCGATGTCGTCCTGGGGCTGTACGGGGTGCTCGATGTCCTCGACGGCGGTGGCATGGGGCTGGTGTACCGGGTCGAGCACCGCGGCTGGCACCTGGATCTCGCGGTCAAGGTGCCGCGTCCCGAGCTGGTGGCCGACCCCGGCGGGAGTGGCGCGTTCGGGCGCGAGGCGGGCACCTGGGTGGGACTGGGGCCGCATCCGAACGTGGTCACCTGCCACTACGTGCGCCGGGTCGGGGTAGTGCCGTGCGTCTTCGCCGAGTGGGTGCCGGGCGGTTCGCTCGCGCAGCTCGTCCGCGACGGCCGGCTGTACGAGGACCCCGGCAGCCCTGCGCGCCTGCTCGATCTGGCCGTGCAGATCGCCCGGGGCATCGAACACGCGCACCGGCAGGGGCTGATCCACCAGGACGTCAAGCCCGCCAACGTGATGGTCGACCCGGGCGCCGGGTGGACCGCGAAGGTCACCGACTTCGGACTGGCGGGGGCACGGGCCGCGGCTGGGGAGAGCACCGCCGTTCCGCCGGGCGGGAGTCTGCTCGCCTCCTACGGCGGCATGACCCCCGCGTACTGCTCACCGGAGCAGGCCGAGGCGGCGGCCGGCGCACCGGTCGCCCTGACCCGTGCGACCGACGTCTGGTCCTGGGCGCTGTGCGTCCTGGAGATGTTCACCGGGGGCCCGCCCTGCCGCTACGGGCAGGCGGCGCCCGAGGCGTTGGCCGCGTTCGTGGAGTCCGGCGGCCGGTCCGTGCGACCCGGCCGGCAGGCCGCAACGCCGGGACAGGCGATACCCGCGATGCCTGCGGCCCTCGCCGACCTGCTCCGGCGCTGCTTCGAGGTCGCCCCCGCGCGGCGGCCCCGGCGGATGGCTGAACTGGCCGACGCCGTCTGCGAGATCTACGCGGAGGCCATCGGCACGCCCTACCCGCGCAGGCCCCCGAGGGCTGCGGACCTGCTCGCCGACGGCCGCTCGAACCAGGCGCTGTCGCTGCTCGACCTCGATCGGGCGGAGGAGGCCGAAGAGCTGTGGCGCACGGCCACCGACCTCGACCCGCACCATCCGGCGACGGTCTACAACTGGGCCGTGTACCGCTGGCGCCACGGCCAGCTCACCGACGAGCAGGTGCTGGCCGAACTGCGCACCGCCCGGACCGTCCAGGGCGAGCGCTGGCGCGAGGACCACCTGATCGGGCTCGTGCACCTTGAACGGGGCGACCACGAGGCGGCCCGGGACCTGCTGGCCGGTGCCCCGGACATCCCCGAGGTCAGGGCCGCCCTGGCCGAGTTGGCCCGGCGGGACCCGCAGCCCCGGCCCGTGTCGGTCGCCGGGCACCGCGGCGCTGTCAGCGCCGTCGCGGTCGACGCGGACGGGCGGGTGGCGATCACCGGGGGCGAGGACGGCTGCCTGCGGGTCTGGGACGCGGTGGCCGGGCACTGCCTGCACGAGCTGCGTTGCGAACCGGCGGACTCGACGACCGGGGGCCAACCGTCCGCCCCGGTCACCGCCGTGGCCGTCGCCGCCGACGGGCGGACGGGGCTGGCTGCCCACGGCGAGGGCCCGGTCGAGTTCTGGGGCCTGGCGGACGGGGTCCGGCTGGGCTCCCTCACGGGTCACGACAGCGCCGTCACGGCGGTCGCGCTGACCTGCGCGGGCACGGCCGCCCTCGCCCACCGCGACGGGCGGGTTCGGGTCCGTGAGCTGGGATCCGGCCGCCTGCTGCGAGAGTTCGAGCATCCGCCGCAGGAGTTCCGGCCGTTGGACCGGCAGACGGGGCGGGTGCTGCCGCAGGTCCACCACAAGTCGGTGCCGGTCCGCGCCGTCGCGCTGAGCGAGGACGGCGAGATGCTGGCCACAGCGGCACCGAGCGCCGGCAGCGTGGGGGTGTGGGACGTCGTCCATGGCCGCCCGCTGCACCGGCTGGCCGCCTCTGCGGACCTCCACCTCACGGACATCGACGGGGTGGCGTTCAGCGCGGACGGCAGCTACGCGCTGCTCACCGGCCTCCAGCTGGACGGGTTCTGCGTCTGGGAGACCCGCACCGACCGGGTCCGCGCCACCATGCCCAACACGCTGGAGCGCCACGCGCTGCTCGCACTGAACGCCGACGGCAAGGTCGCGGTGTCGGTCGGCAGCAGCGTCGACCCGCCGCTGCGGGTGTGGGAGACCCGCGCCGGCCGGTACCTGCGCACGATCGGCATCCGTTTCGACCCGGATCGCGCGTCAGATCCGACCGCCGTGGCCCTCAGTGGGGACGGCCGGGTGGTCGTCGTGGGCGACGCGTACGGAGGCGTCCAGATCCACCGGCTGGCCCGAGCCGGCTTCCGGGCGGCCTGGCACGTCGCCCGCCCCCGGCCCGCGCTCGAGCTCGCGGACAGCGAGACCGAAGTCCGGCGGCTGATCGAGCGCGCGGCCGAACTCGCGGCGGCGGGCCGCCCGGCCGCCGCCGCCCGGGAACTGCGGGCCGCACGGGCCGTGCCCGGCCACGAGCGCCACCCCGAGCTGCGCCGGCAGTGGGCGGACCTGGCCCGGACGGCAGGCACCCGCACGGCGCTGCTGGCCGTCTGGGAGCGGTACGACCTCAGCGGCACCCCGGTCCTCACCGCCGAGGTCAGCCTGGGGCTGAGCGCCGACGGCGAGCTCGCCGTGACGGGCGGGTCCTACGGCCGGGTCAGCCTGTGGCAGCTGCGGACGGCCCAGCGCCTGCACACCTTCTCCGAGCGGGTCGGCAAGACCCACACGGTGCTGGTCGCCCCCGACGGCCGGTACGCCCTGACCGCCGACTGGGCGAACTCCGCGCATCTGTGGGACCTCGAACAGGGCGTCAGGGTCACCGAGTTGTCCGGGGACCACGGGCTGGTCAGGGCGGTTGCCGTGGACCGCGCGTTCACGCTCGCGCTGGTCGGGGACGACGACGGGGCGCTGTGCCTGTGGCAGCTGCCGCACGCCCAGCGCACGCCGGGGGCCGCGGGAGCCGGTCAGGCCGTCGTCCGGCGGCGCACCATGGTGGCGCACGACGGCCCGGTCGAGTTCGTGCGGCTGAGCGGCGACGGACGCTATGCGGTGTCGACCGGACTGGACGATCGGACCTCCAAGGTGTGGGCCACGGCCACCGGTCAGCCACTGTTGGCGTTTGCCCCCACAATCGGCGGCGCGAAGGGCATGCGGTTGGCGCCGGACGGCGGCAAGCTGTTCGCCATCACCGAAGAGGGGCTCACGGCGTGGGACCTGCGGACCCGGCGCAGGGTGCACCAGTTCCCTTACCGCTGCCCCGACGTGCTGGTCCTCAGCGAGGACGGGCGCATCGGTGCGGTCGGCGGGCTGGACCGGATCCACGTGTGGGAGCCGGAGAGCGGCCGCACCGTCTGCGAACTGCCGGGATCCTACGAGACCTTCGCGCTCAGTCCGGACGGGCGGTACCTGGTGGCGGCCGGGCGCGACCAGGTCCTGCGGGTGTGGGACGCGCGCACCGCCCAGTGCGTGCACACGCTGGCAGAGCATCCCGCGCCCGTCACCCTGGTGGCCTTCACCGCCGACGGCCGGAACCTGGTCTCGGCCGACCTGCGCCCCGGGCTGCGTCTGTGGGAGCTGGACTGGGACTACTCCTTCCCGGCGGACGGCGGCACCCGGTGAGCGCGCGGGTGACCGTCTCGGTGGAGAGCGGCGACGCGGTGGCCGAGTACGTCTACCGGGAACCGGCGAGCTGCGAGGTGGGCCGAGCCGCCGAGTGCGGGATCCAGGTGGCCGACCGGCACCGGAGCGTGTCCCGGCGGCACTGCCGGCTCGACATCGATCCGCCGCGGGTGCTGCTGCGCGACCTCGGCAGCAGCTACGGCACGGTGGTCAACGGCCGCCGGCTGGGCCGGCTGACGGAGCATCCGCTGACGGCCGGGGACGAGGTCCTGGTCGGGGACGTACGGCTGCGGATCACGGTGACGGAGGAACCGGACGAGGCGGTCGCGCCGGAGCAGCTGCGCGGGCTCGGCGCGCCGGAGGTGCCCGGCTACCGGATCCTGCGGGAGCTCGGCCGCGGCTCCCAGGGCGTGGTCCACCTGGCCCGGCACCTGGCGACGGGTGAACTGGTCGCGCTGAAACGGGTGTCGGCCGTCGGCACAGTGGACGAGCACGCGCGCTTCGCGTTCCGCCGGGAGCTGGCGAACATCCGCGCGCTGCGGCACCCGAACATCGTCGGCTTCCGGGGGAGCAGCGAGCTGGGCGACGCGTTCTGCTTCGCCTGCGAGTACTGCCCCGGCGGCAGTCTCGAACAGCTGGCCGCCCGGTACGGCGGCCGGATCCCGGTGTCCGAGGCGCTGCCGATCGTGCAGCAGGTGCTGGCGGGTCTCGACTACGCGCACCGGGCCGTGCTCCCGGCGCCGCGGCAGGGCGACGGCACGAGCCCGCAGCCCCGTGGCCTGGTGCACCGGGACGTGAAGCCGGCCAACATCCTGCTGGCCGGGGCCGGGATCGGAGCCGGGTCTGAGCCCGCAGTCGGGTCGGGACCCGGTGCCGGCGGACGGCCGGTGGTCAAGCTCGCGGACTTCGGGCTGGCCAAGGCCTTCGAGCACGCGGGTCTCTCGGGCCACACCCGAACCGGAGCGCTGGGCGGCACAATCCCGTTCACGGCCCGCGCCCAGCTGCTCGGCTACAAGTACGCCGGGCCCGAAGTCGACGTGTGGGCGACCGCGGCCTGCCTGTACTGGATGCTCACCGGCGCCACACCACGCGACTTCCCCCCGGGCAGGGACCCGGTCGTGATCGTGCTCCGCGAGCCGGTGGTCCCGATCAGGGACCGCGAACCGTCGTTGCCACCGCCGCTCGCGGAGGTGATCGACGCGGCGCTGGTCGACACCCCGCGCATCACCGTCCGCACGGCCGGGAAGCTGGCCAGGGCGCTGCACGGCGCCCGGTAGCGGCCCGCACGGCGGCTCAGCCGCCGCTGTCCCGGATCCGGGCGGCGGCGACCCGGACGGTGAAGCCCGTACGGCCCAGCCGTTCCACCGGCTGCTCGCGGTAGGCCAGCCGGCGCAGGGCCTCGTCGTGCGCTCGCCGCTGCCGCCTGGAGCACCGGCTCCGGTCGACCTCCAGGGACTGGAGGACTGGCGAAACGGCGTCCCGGTAGCGTTCTGGAAGACGGGCGGCCCGCTCCTCGTACGCGGGATCGTCCGGATAGCCGAGGGCCAGGCTGACGGGGGGTTCGGCGCCGAGCTTCCGGCCGGCCTCGCGCAGGGAGTCGGCCAGCAGGTCGAGCGCCATCGTGAGGTCGACGTCATGGGATCCGGACCCCGCAGCCGGGTGGTAGGCCGCCGGCGCGTCCTCCGGCACCACGAACCGCACCCGCACGCCGCCGCCGGCCAGCACCACCAGCAGCGCGGGCCAGCGGCCGCCGATCTCGACCGTGAACTCGGGAGCCTGCGGCTGCAGCGACCAGCGCAGCGCCACCCAGTCGGCCATCCGCAGCGCCTCGGGCGGCAGGTCCTGCGGGGTGTACGGGCCACGGCTGCGGGTCACCAGCGCGCTCCCGCGCATCACTGCGGTGGCGCGGGCCCCGGCCGCGTCGATGTCGAGCGTCAGGGGCTCGATCGGGAGCTCCCTGATGACCTTGGTGGCAGCGCCGATCAACCAGGACACCGGCCGGTCCGCGGCCCCGGCGTCGTCCGGGCGGGCCGCGCCGGCCCGGTCAGTCGACCAGGGCCACATAGAGCGGGCTGCCGAGCAGCACGGCCATGCTCCCGTGCGGGAACAACTCCGGGTACGGGCAGGGGCCGTGGAGCAGCCGCTTGGCCAGGAACTCGACGCGCTGGGCCGGGCCACGCAGCGCCGAGTTGGCCTGCACGACCAGGCCCAGCGCGTCGGCGCTCGCCGGCTCGCCCTCGGGCGTGAGGGTGGTGAGCCGGTCGAGCAGCACCGGCATGAGGGAGGCGCTCAGCCGGCTGGCCGGCGGCCCGCCGTCGGCCGCGCCCACCAGGTGCCCCGCCGAGCCGCCGAGGCCGACGACGGTACGGTCACTGCGGCCGCCGAAGTACACCGAGTCGCCGTCGGTGACGGCGCCCCACTGCATGGGCAGCACGCCGTGCACGTAGGGCCCCGGCTCGTCCACGCCCCCCAGGTCACCGGACTTCTCCAGACGGCGCACCACCCGCTCCAGGCGCGCTACCCGGTCCGCCGCGGCGCTCTCCACGGAGTGCTTGGCCCCCACCATCTTCAGGTCGACGCTGACCTCGGTGACCCGCTTGCGCGAGGCGCGCGGCTCGAACTGCGACAGCAGCATGTCGACCTTGGCATCGCTGATGTACAGGTAATAGCGGACCGGCACTCTTCCCCCTCGATGCAGCTCTGCGCCCACCGGCCGGATGGTACCCGTCGCACCGGAGCAGCAACCACCCGCCACGCCAGGCCCGTTGGCGCCTGCGGCGACGTCATGCGATGCACCGAACTCGTGCGTCGTCCACGTCTCCCGCTCGGCCACGACACACTCCCCCACGATGCCCACGCGCTGCCCCGGGCCCGGGCGCCGAGACGACGATCTCGCAGCCGACGCAACCGGGAAGCGCCGCCCTCCCGAGCCCGCAGCGGTCACCCCGCCCTGTACCGCGGAGCGGGGCCGGTCAGAGTCGTCCGACGAGATGCCCGTCCGCCGCGGTACGGAACTGATGGGCCATCGTCGCGGTGCGCCGTCCTCGTACGCTCGCAAGGTGACCCCTCGACAGCTCTTCAGCACAGGAACACTGGGCGGCGGCCCGCTCTGGCACCGGCTGCGGCGTGCTCTGGGACGACAGCCCGGGCCAGTCGCACCCCAGGTGGATGCGGAAGCCCGCGCCTGCGTCGTGGCGGATCCGTCGCGGCCTCGGCGCATCAACCACGCCGTCACCTCACCGAGGCCCACGCCCGGCGCATCCGCGACCGGGAACTCGCCGACTACGAACAGCTGCGTGCGGCGGCCGTCGCCAAGGCGGCCGAGAACGGGTTGAGCACCGCGTGGTGGCGGGCGGCATGCTGGATGCTCCGGCTGGCGCTGGCCGTGCGGGACGCCGACGGCGAGGAGCTGGTCGCGGAGGAAGCGCTCGACGAGCTGCCCCATAGCAAGGGCCCTGTCGCCGACCTCCTGCGCGAGGCCGGGCTCCTTCGCTCGCGTCGTCGCCGACGCGTTGTTCTGCCCAAGCCCCACCGCAGCTGCAGGTACTGCAACTGCTGGGGTTTCCGCTCCGTCTGCTCGGGCTGCAGCAGTTGGGGAACGCACCCGATCGGCGACTGCCGCCGCTGCGGCCGGCCCGACGTCAAGCTGCTGGACTGCATCTGCCGGGCCTGTTTGGTGCACATCGACCAGTTCGGTCCCGGCACAGAGCCAGAGGCGTGGACACAGCCGTGGTTCGGCGGCGTGCTCGCCCCGCGGCTCGCCATTCAGCGCGGGATGCTCGGGTACCCCGCGCCGCACGGGAAGGCCCGGCATCGAGCCGCCGCCCGCCAGCCCGCCCCGCCCGCCAGCCCGCCCCGCCCGTCTCGGCCTACCTGGTGGATCCGGCCCAGACGGTCTTGTTCGACGTCCGGCGCCACTGGACCTGTATCGCCGTCGGCCAGCTGGACCGGCTGCCCTCTCTCACACCCGAGGCCCAGGCCCTGCTCGACGACTTTCGGCAGCACGCGAGGCGGCAGGGCTGGGACGAACAGGTACGGCGTCTTTCGGCCCGTAGCCTGCGCATCGTGCTGGCCTGGCTCGGCGCCGAAGCGCCTGTCCACGAAGCCGACATCCGATCCCTGCCCGCCGACCGGCCCGGCACCAGCGCCCGGCGGATCCTGCAGTTCCTCGCCCAGCGCGGTCTGGTCATCGCCGATCCCGCCCGGCAGATCGACATCCACCGCCGGGCCATCGAACAGCGTTTCCAGACCCTCCCCGACGGCATCGCGGACGAGTTCCGCGGCTGGGTACAGGTCCTTCGCGGCGAGGGCCGGCGCGTGCACCCGGCGATGCCGTTCGAGACGATCCGCAAGTACCTCGGCTACCTCTTCCCAGCCCTGACCGCCTGGTCCGACCGCGCGACGAGCCTGCGCGAGATCACCAAGGACGACATCCAGGACGCGCTCGCCCAGCGACCAGGCTCGCCAGGCCGGGAACAACTCGCCGCGCTCCGCAGCCTGTTCCGCGCGCTCAAGCAGGAACGGCTCATCTTCCGCGACCCCACCCGCGGCATCTCACTGCCGCAGATCAAGCGCCTGCCCGTCCCCATCCCCACCGACCGGCTCCGCGGCCTGGTCGACCGGGCCGACGACCCTCTGGCGAAGTTCGTCGTCGCACTCATCGCCATCCACGGCCTCGGCAGACGTGAGACCCGCTGCCTCCTCCTCGCTGATCTCGATCTCGCGCGCGGACGCCTGACGGTCCGCCGGAACCCGCGGCACACCGTCTACCTCGACGAACTCACCCACACCCTCGCTGACCAGTGGCTACGCGAGTGCCACCGGCGCTGGCCCCTGAGCGCGAACCCCTATCTCCTGGTCAGCCAGCAGACCGCGGCCGACGACCGGCTCCCGCCCGTCTCCGCCATGGTGATGAACGACATCTTCCGGCCCCTCGGCCTGAGCTCGTCCAAGATCCGCCAGGACCGCATCCTCGACGAAGCCCGCCAGACCGCCGACCCCGTCCACCTCATGCGCGTCTTCGGCATCGCCGCCGAGACCGCGATGAAGTACATCGCCACCGCCCACCCCGAACGCCGCTCCACTCTCTGGCGATAGCGGCAGTCGGCAGAGTCAGCCACACACTTGGTCCTCGTCCACCGCAAGCGTCATGCCGGCCCTTTTCAGTGCCACGGCGCGGGTCCGGTCTGGGAAGCCCAGGCCGCCAGCCCGTCGCGGTCGAGCAGTTTTATGCCCACCTGAGCGGCGAACGACCGCGCCTGCGCGGTGAAGGTGGAGGTCGTGACGATCGCGGCCAGTTGGGCCTTGTGCGCGTCCCGGTAGGTTCCGTTCACCACCTGAACTGCCTGGTTCCCCACCGAGTTGCCCTGTGCGTACCGCTTGGCCTGGATGACCATGCGGCGTCCATCCGGAGTGGTGGCGATGACATCGGCTCCGTGGTCGCCAGCTCCGCCGACAACCCGTGCCGCGGTGCAGCCGTCGCGCTTGCAGAGGTACGCCAGGGCGTGCTCGAATTCCGACGGGTCCATCCGGTCGTAGTGCGCGATCTTGCGAGCGTGGGTCGCTTGCAGCGCTGCCCGCTGTGCTTCAAGGATCCTGCGACGTTCCTGCTCCGCCTTCCATTCGGCGGCCCGTTGCTCCTGCTCGGCCCTCACCCGCTCCTGCTCGGCCCTCACCCGCTCCTGCAGCTCAGCAAGGCGGCGCTTCTTTCGACGATGTCTCACCACTGCTACGGGCAGCCCGACGACGACCGCGAGGAGAATGAGCAGTACCCCGACTGGCGGGACAGCGACCGCCGTTGCGAGCAGAATAACGACGATCAAGCAGGAACCGGCCGCCGTCCCAGACTGCTTCTGCGCAGCCCGTGATGTCGCTGTCGATCGCTGCACGGGGCGACGGCTATAGGTGCGACGACGCGGTGGTCGTCGGTAGCGGCGTCGTGCCACTGAACCCCCAGAGTGTGCGATGTTCGAACGATCGTAGTGGGCGCGATCACAGGCTCCTACCAGTACTGGACCTGCGGAGCCGCCCCACAGCTGGCCGCTATGCTCTCAACCCACGCGGGTTCCGCCCCCGTTCAGGTCCAGGAATCGGCGAACCCGCGCGCTTCGGCGGTCGGCGGCATCGCCTACCACCACGTCTCCGACCTGTACATCGCGCTGTTCACGCACTTCGTGCCGTGCGGGGTGTGGGAGGCCGTCTACATCATCGAGGGCCTGCTGAAGAACACCTCCGAGGTCAAGCCCACCACGATCCACGCGGACACCCAGGGCGACATCGTGTTCGGCCTGCTCACCCTGGCCGGGTACACGTACGCGCCGCAGCTGGCCGACCTGCCGGACCAGAAGATGTGGCGCATCGACCGTGCCGCCGACTACGGGGCCTTCCAGGACGCGGCCCGCGGCCGGGTCGACCTGGCGCGCATCGAGCGGCACTGGGAGGACATCCCGCGGATCATCGGCTCCATCCACACCGGTGCCGTCCGCGCCTACGACGTGATCCGGATGCTGTCCCGCGACGGCCGCCCCACCCCGCTCGGCGACGCGATCGCCCACTACGGGCGTATCGCCAAGAGCCTGCACATCCTGCGCCTGGCCGACGAGCCCGGCTACCGGCGGCAGATCAAGAGCCAGGCCAACCTCCAAGAGGGCCGCCACTCCCTCGCCCGGAAGATCTTCCACGGCCGATCCGGGCAGCTCTACCAGCGCTACCAGGACGGGATGGAAGACCAGCTCGGCGCCTTGGGCCTGGTCCTCATTGCCCTCGTGCTGTTCAACACCCGGTACATGGACGCCGCGGCAAACCAGCTGCGCGCGGACGGCTTCGACGTCCGTGACGAGGACGTGGCCCGCCTCTCGCCGTTCGTCAGGCATCACATCAACATGCTCGGCCGGTACTCGTTCCTACTGCCCGAGATGCCCGGCGGACTGCGGCCGCTGCGCGACCCGGAGCGGACCGAGGTGTAAGCAGAGACGAGGGAGCGGCTTCGAGCACCGCCGCCCCCTCGCCGGTCAGAACGGGGCGTTCTTCTACTCGACCGTTCGGCGCCGGGCACCCTCCGACTGTAGGGCTTGGCTTACTTGCTGGCGATGCTCCACGTACCGTCGCCGTCTTCGGCGGTGCTGCCGAGGGTGGTCCACTCGGCGTCGTCGAGGCCGAGGGCCGCGCGGAGGTAGGCGGAGATCGCGTCGGCGAGGAAGACGACGCGGGCGGGGTCCTCGTCGGTGGTCTCGGCGACGCTTTCGCCGGCGATGCCGCCCATGGTGTGCTCGGCCTCGGCGATGGTGAGCAGGCTCTTGGGGGCCGGGCTGAGGTGGTAGGCGTCGGTGAACCACTCCGGCCCCCGGGTGGAGAGATGCGACTGGTCCTTGCCGCCCGCGATGACCAGGGCAGGGGTGATCATGGTGGAGAAGTCCGGCTTCATGAACGGGAGGTTCTCGGCGGCGAACGGGGTGAGGGTGTCGCCGGTTCCGGTCGCGGCGATCAGCGCGCCGGCCGACACCGCGGAGTGGGAGAAGTCCTCGCCGGGAACGCCGTCGGCGTCGAGTACGCGGGCACCGAGGATGGCGCCCGCGGTCTGGGCGCCCCAGGAGTGGCCGACCACGGCGATGCGCTCACGGTCGACGCGGATCCCCAGGCCCGCCTGGGCCAGAATGTCGCCAAGGTTGTCGAGGATCGCGTGGAGATCGGCTATCCGCACGCGCCAGATGGTGGCGAAGCGCGGATCGTTCCAGCCGATGGCGTTGCGGCGGGAGTCCAGGTGGGTGGGCTGCACCACGACAAATCCGGCGGCGGCCCACCGGTCGACGAGGGGCTCGTACCCGTCCAGGGACCACGTGTTGCCATGGGAGAAAACGATCACGGGCAGGTTCTGGCCCGACCGGGGAGCGGTGACCTTCACCTGCAGGTCGATGCTGCGGCCAGGTGCGGGAACGGGGATGGGCTTGACCGAGACGATCTGGTGGCCGAGGGGGCGGGAAGACATGAGAGACCTGTGTTTCTCTGCGGAGCGGCTCTGCCATACTTTGGCGGAGCGACGTTCCGCCAACTTAGCGGAACATTGTTCCGCGAGCAAAGGGAGTCATCGGTGCCGGAGTCGGTCGGGGTACGCCAAGCACAGGCGCAGCGCACCCGCAGCGGCGTACTGAAGGCTGCTGCGGCGGTCTTCGTCGAGCAGGGCGTCCAGGCGCCTGTCCGCGACATCGCCGAACGCGCCGGCGTCGGTGTCGGCACGGTCTACCGGAACTTCCCGACCCGCGCGGACCTCGTCACCGCCGTCTATCGGCACCAGATCGACGCCTGCGCCGCTCTCGCGCCCCGGCTCCTTGAGGAGTCCGCCTCGCCGTTCACCGCGCTGACCCTGTGGACGGACGCGTTCGTGGACTTCCTGGTGACCAAGCACGGCCTCGGCGCGGCGCTGGGGTCCGAAGATCCGGGGCTGGAGAACCTCCACGCCCTCATGCTCGACACCCTGGTCCCGGCCTGCGCGACGCTGCTGGACGCCTGCGCCGCCGACGACGAACTTCGCCCCGGTGTCCCCGCCTACACGCTCATGCGCGCCATCGGAAACCTCTGCATCACCGGCCCCGACTACGCTCAGGCCGACGCCAAGCGCATGGTCGCCCTCCTCCTCACCGGATGTCGCAACACGGCATGACAACAGGCTCGGCGCCCGTGCCGCCCGCACCCGCCACGCCGGTCTCCGTCCACTGCGCAAAGTCGCAGCGTGGACTACGGCTGCATCCACTGCCCACCAACTGGTAGCGGCGCCTTGAAAGGCGCCCGCGCGTCCTGTCCCGTCACACCACTGCTCCACTGTGCGTGCGGCTGCTGGCATCCTCGCGCGCGCCACTGACAATGCCTGAGCCTTCGCCATCTTCGAACGTGCTGGTCGGAGGGGCTGGCGTGGCGGCTTTCCGGGGTGCTCGTGCTGGTCGTGGGCAAGAGTCTGCCGTCT
>NZ_JBVHLF010000125.1:0-14436 GCF_055559155.1 Kitasatospora sp. NPDC024654 | reverse complement strand
CAGCGACACGCGAAGGCCCCGCCCCCGACCACGAGGGACAAACCGGGCGAACGGATCACCTCGTCAACCGCTCCCGGACTCTGACGAATCGAGGTACAGCCCGGGACGACCGGCTTGGGCATACTCCGCTGCTTTCTGCTGTAACGGTGAAAGCAGTGCGCTCTGGCCGAATCGTGACCGCGGGGGAGCTGGTGATGGTGAGCAGTGCATCGTCAGCCACCTGGTAGGGGCAGTGCCGCCACCAGGAGCTGCGGAAAGTCAGGATACGAGCTGTGTCAATTCTTCGCTGATTGCCTCTCGCAAGATGCCGTGCTGAGGGCCGAGCGCATACCGTTCGTCGCTCCACCGCTCTCGCGGATACAGCCACACGGGCTTGCCTACGAGCTCGGCCGGCTCCCATTCGAACCGCGGCCACACGTGCGCATGCAGGAACGGGTCGGTGTTCCCGAGGATCTCCAGGTTGACCCGGCGAAAGGCCGAATCCAACCGCTTTTGAGGCTTGCAGATGGGGGTGACAGATAGTGCCAGGCAGCGCGGGCAGGTGTGGCGCTCGACGTCATCGGCGTCACTCCCGGTCATGTTCTGAGGGTCCGTCACGCCCGGAATCCTCTCATAAACGATTCCCAGAACAGGGGTCCGGCGCCAATTGAGTGAGAGCGGGTTCTGAGAAAAGGTCGGGCGGCCGGGCTGCCCTCGGCGGCCCTTTTTGATCTTTCTCCCGGAATGGATCGATTGTGAGAATCGTGACCTGGCGTGGCAGCGGCGGGTAGACACCGTCTACTTGCACTGGTAGACAGTGTCTATGGAAATCGAGAGCTCTTCGGGAGCGGTTGATCGATGTCGGAGTGGACCTCGTCCTGACCGAGGGCTCTGCCTCGCTGGGGCTGCGCGAAATCGCCCGCCAGGCGGGGGTGTCGCACGGGGCGCCGCGCCGGTACTTCCCCACGCACCGCGCTCTGCTTTCCGCGATTGCCCGCCGTGGTTTCGCGGACCTCTGCGCGCGGTTCGCGGCGGCGATCGCCGAAACGACAAAACCGCGGGCTCAGTTGGAGGCCGTCGCGCGGGTGTACATCGGGTACGCGCTGGAATGCCGCGGCATGTTCGAGCTGATGTTCCGTCACGACCTCCTCGACAGCGAGCAGCACGCGTCGGGTGAGCGGCGGCTACGGGAGTCGACCCTGCCGCTGTTCGAGCGCGTGGTCGCCCTCGTCGCCGGATGCCGCGCGGAACAGGCCATCACGCGCCGGCCCGGCGGGCTGGACGCGGCTGCGCCACCGCCTGCTGTCACGGCCGCCGCCTTGTGGTCGAACCTGCACGGCATCGCCCAGTTGTGGGCGTGGGGCAGTCTGCAGCTCGCGCTCGGCGCCGCACCGCGCGACGACCAACTCGGTCGGCTGGTCGCGGCGGTGCTGGACGCTCACTTGGGCCCGGTGTGCTCGTGACCGCCTCCGTGCGGCGGCCCGTCGCGCTCCTGGTCAGTGTGGCTGGCGCGATGCTCGTCGCGTTGGATGGCACGGTCCTGCTGGTGGCGCAGCCCAGTCTGCAGCGTGCTCTCGGCGCGAGCGTGGCGCAGGTGCAGTGGACGAGCACCGGTTATCTGCTCGCGGTGGCCTCGCTGCTCGTCATCGCCGGGCGGCTCGGCGACCGGTACGGGCACCCGCGGCTGCTGTTCGTCGGCGTGTTCGGGTTCGGGGCCGCCTCGGCCGGCATCGCGGTCGCGCCGTCCATCGGCTGGGTGATCGGCCTGCGCGTCGCCCAGGGCGTATTCGGCGCGCTGCTGCAGCCGGCGACGCTCGCCCTGCTGCGGCTGACGTATCCGGCTGACCGGCTTGGTACGCCGGTCGCCGTCCGTACCAGCGCGATCGCGGTGGCCGCAGGAGCCGGTCCGGTCCTTGGGGGGGGTCCTCGTCGCACATCTGGGCTGGCGTGCGGTCTTCTGGATCAATGCCCCCATCGCGGTCCTGATCGCCGTGCTCACCCTCGCCGTCCGGCCGCCAGCGCCGGAACCCACGCGTGATCAGCGATTCGACCTCACCGGCGCGGCCCTGCTTGCGACCGCGCTCGTGGTCCTGGTCCACTCCCTGGCCGGCGTGCCGGCGCACGGATGGACCGCCGCGCCGACGGTGCTCGGACTCCTCACCGTCGCGGGCCTCGCAGCCGTGCTCGCCTCGCACGAACGCCGTACCGCCAACCCGATCGTGCCGCATGCCGTGGCGCGGTCCGTACCGGTGACGGCATCCATGGCGATCCTGCTGGTCACCACCGCCGGCCTGTTCGGCGCACTGTTCACCGCCACCTTCTACCTCCAAGACGTACTGCGTCTGGACCCGCTCGCCAGCGGCCTGCGCGTCCTTCCACTGACCGCGCTCATGGTCCTCGGCGCACCCGTCGCCAACACCGCCCTGCGCCGCTATGGCCCGCGCCTTACCGCGATCGCCGGCACGACCCTGGTCGTCCTCGGCATCGCGGGACTGTCCCGGGTCGGCCCGGCCAGCACGTGGACGGCCATCGGCGCGACCTTCGCCGTGCTCGGCGCAGGATTCGCCACCGTGATGGTCACTGCCACCGGGACCGTGGTCGGTGACGCGCCCCCCGAGTACGCAGGGGCCGTCGGTGGCCTCAAGCAGACCGCCATGAACGTCGGCCCGACCCTGGGCATCGCTATTGCCGCCAGCGTGACCGGGACGTCCGCCGTCGACTCCCCGGCCGCAACGTTCGCCCCGGCGATGGGTTTGGCCTTGCTGGTCCTGGCCGGATGTGCAGCACTCGGCCTCCTGCCAGCGTCGCTGCTACCCCGTGCCCGGGCCATCGAGCAAGACCCGACAGGACCGCCTCAGGCAGCGCCCACCCCACGGCACGAAGGATCGGTGCGTTGAAACCCGACCCCACAGTTGACGACAGCACCGAGGAAGTCGCCCGGGCCGCCGAGCGCAACGCTGCGGAGATGATGCGGCAAGTGTTCCTGCGCGCACTGTCCGCCCCGCCCCTGGAATACCAGCACGGCGTCGGACTGGCCACTGACCCGAGGAATTCCTGATCCCCAGTCGCCCTCGGTTACCAGGGGGCCATGGCCGGCCTGCTCGGTGTAGACCTGTGGCCGAGAGCACGCGGATCGCAGCGTGCATGTCGTCGGGGTCGACGGGCGGCAGGATCGCCGCGCGGTCCCGGTGGAACACCGCGTCGCCGCGTCGCACCAGATCGGTGCCGGCCGGAGTGAGGAAGACGGCGTTCTCCCGGCGACTGCGCGGGGACGGCCGGACCGTCACCAGCCCGTCGGAGACCGCGTTGTCGATCTGACGGCTGACGATGCCCTTGGTCAGCCCGAGCCGGTCGGCGACCTGCTGCTGGCTGAGCGGCCCAGGGTGGGCGTCGATGACGGAGAGCCCGAGGTACGGGACGCACTGCACGTGTGGACCCTGCAGTCCTGAGCCGCCCGCTCCACGACGTGCTCGGTGAGACCACGGCGCCGACATCCACCACTCGGCCATTTCGGCCCGGCCGACTCCTCGCTCCGGAATCGACGTCACCGGCAACCGAAGGTGGGACCGCCCCGTCAGCCTGCGTTCCGGCGACAACGAGAAATGAGACGAGGCCGGGCACTGCGTCTCATCGCTGATTGCATCCGCCCAGCTCAGCCCCACAACACCAGCAAAGATCGAATGAGACGGGACAGTGCAGTCGCGGGCCTCAGCGATGGCCGACGAGCCCTGATTCGTAGGCGGTGATCACCAGCTGGACGCGGTCCCGGGCGTCCAGTTTGGTGAGCAGTCGGGAGATGTAGGTCTTGGCGGTCGCGGGTGTGATGAAGAGTTCCGCGGCGATCTCGGCGTTGGAGCGGCCCAGACCGACGAGGGTGAGGATCTCGCGCTCGCGGTCAGTGATCGCGGCGAGCCTCGCCGGGCCGGGAGCGTTCACCGGCTCCGCGGACCCGGGTGGCCGATGCGCGAAGTGTGCGATCAGCCGCCGGGTGACCGTGGGGGCGATGAGCGCGTTGCCGGCGGCGACGACCCGGATCGCGGCGAGGATGTCGTCCAGCGCCATGTCCTTGACGAGGAAGCCGGACGCGCCGGCGCGGAGGGCGCCGTAGACGTGGTCGTCCTGGTCGAACGTGGTCAGGACGAGGACACGCGGCACGTAGGCGCTGTCCGGACTGTCCTGGGTGATGATCCGGGTGGCCTCGATGCCGTCCATGCCGGGCATGCGGATGTCCATGACGACGACGTTGGGGCGGAGCTCGGCGGCCAGCCGGACCGCCTCCGCCCCGGTCGCGGCCTCACCGACCACCTCAAGGTCCGGGGCGTCGGTGATGATCATGTCGAGAGAGGCGCGCACCAGTGGCTGGTCGTCCACGAGGAGGACCCGGACGGGGGCGGTCGGGGGCGTGGTCATCGGGATGCGCTCCAGGGAAGAGTGGGATGGCCGGCCAACACCGGTAGCCGCACCGCCACCCGGAAGCCGCCGTCGGGGCGGGGCCCGGCCGAGAACTCGCCGTGCAGCAGGCCGACCCGCTCCCGCATCCCGACGAGGCCGTAGCCGCGGCCGGGGGCCTGCACGCCGTACGGTGCACGAGAGCCATGCAGCTCCCCGGGACTCCGCGACCCGTGCTGCTGGCCCGCGTTGACCACCTCGACGGCCAGTTCCGCCGGGAGGAACTCTATCGACACCCGGCACGTGCGGACCTCGGCGTGCCGCACCACGTTCGTCACCGCCTCCTGCACGACTCGGTACGCCGACAGCTCGATCTCCGGCGGCAGTCGGCGGCGTGGGCCGGACCAGTGCACGTCCACCCGTACCCCCGCGGCGGTCGTGGACGCGGCCAGGCGGGGCACGTCGTCGAGCCCCGGCATCGGGGCCGGCCGCTCGGGTTCGTCGGCGGTGTTCTCGTCGGCCTCGCGCAGTGCTCCCAGCAGCCGCCGCATGCCCGACAGTGTCTCCCGTCCCGCTGTCTCGACCTCCTCGAGGGCGGCGCGGGCCCGGGCGGGTTGTGTGTCGAAGACCCGGCGCGCGGCGCCGGCCTGGAGCGCCACGATGCCGATGCTGTGCGCGACCATGTCGTGCAACTCCCGGGCGATCCGCAGCCGTTCCGACGTGATCGCCTGCTTTGTCGCCTGCGTGCGCAGCGCTTCGGCATGTACGCGGTTCTGCCATACCGCGTGTCCGACCAGCCAGACGATCACCGTGGTCAGCGCCGCCGTCAGCGCCGCGCTGCCGTAGGCGTCCCAGCCCATCAGTGTGCGGATGCCCGAGTAGCCGAGCAGTGTGGCCAGCGCCAGCGTGCCGGCCTTGACGGACGTCCGCGGGGGCTGGGTCGCCGCCAGGTAGCAGATTGCGACGTCGACGGCGAGGAACTGGAGCAGCGGGATGTCCGCGACGGCCATCGCCATCACCGAGCTGATGGTCCCGATCAGCAGGAGGCACATCGCGGTGAGGGGCCGGCGCCAGCGTCGGCCGGCGGCGATCACGATCAGGGCGCCGACCACCTCGTCCGCCTGGTTGCCCCAGTACGGAGGGATAACGGGCAGGTTGTCCGGGCGCGTCTGCGCGAAGACCGTGTACGACGTGACCGCGAACCAGATCAGCACCAGCCACGTGCCCGGCGACACACGCGACAGACGCCTGAGCGGTGACGGGGAGAAAACCATGCCGCGAGGTTAGCGATCACCGTCCCCCTGTAGCAGTCACCCACGGATGTAAGCCTGCGGCTGACATCGGACCGCGCCGGGTGTCAGCCGTGGGGCGATGCCCGGCGCAGGCGCGGACCGGCACCGTTGTCCCCGTGATCGAAGTCAGCAACCTCACCAAGCGCTACGGCCGCACCACGGCCGTCAACGACCTGTCCTTCACCGTCCGGCCCGGCCACGTCACCGGCTTCCTCGGCCCCAACGGCGCGGGCAAGAGCACGACCCTGCGCGTGATCCTCGGCCTGCACGCCCCGACCACCGGCACCGCGACCGTCGCCGGTCACGAGTTCCGCGGCCTGCGAAGGGGCCTGCGACATGTCGGGGCGCTGCTCGACGCCGGCGACGCGCACGGCGGCCGCACCGCGCACAACCATCTGCGCTTCCTGGCCCGCAGCAACGCGATCCCGCGCAGCCGGGTGGACCACGTCCTGCGGGAGGTCGGCCTCACCGGCGCCGCCGACCGGCGGATCGGCGGCTTCTCCCTCGGCATGCGCCAGCGCCTCGGCATTGCGGGAGCCCTCCTCGGCGACCCGCCGGTCCTCCTGTTCGACGAGCCTCTCAACGGCCTCGACCCCGAGGGCGTCCTGTTCGTCCGCGGCCTCTTCAAGCGTCTGGCCGCCGAAGGCCGCACGGTCTTCGTGAGCAGCCACCTGATGACCGAGATGGAGCACACCGCCGACCGCCTCATCGTGGTCGGCCGTGGCGAACTGCTCGCGGACGAGACCGTGGCCGAGTTCGCGGCCCGCGGCGCGCAGCACCGCGTCGAGGTCCGGGCCGACGATCCGGCAGCCCTGGTAGCCGCCTTGACCGCTGAAGGCGCGCAGGTGACGCAGGCCCCGGACGGCCTGCTCACGGTGACCGCCTTGGAAGCGGTCCGCATCGCCCAGATCGCCGCCGCGCGCGGCGTCCTGGTCCACGAACTGACCACCAGGACCGGCTCGCTGGAACAGGCCTTCATGGAGATGACCGGCGCCAGCGTCGAATACGCGGCAGGAGAACGAGCATGAGCCCCCAGACGAACACCCGGCCCGCGACGACCGGGACCTACGAGCCGCCCGCCGACCCGCCGGCGAAGTTCACCGATCTGCTGGCGGCTGAGTGGATCAAGCTGTGGTCGCTACGCTCGATCCCCTGGTTCATCCTGCTCAGCGCCCTAGCGGCCATCAGCGTGAACGCCAACGCCGCGCGGTCCACCCGCGCCGACTGGCCCTCGTGGACGCCGGACCAACACGCCTACTACGTCAAGTTCGGGGCCTTGCCCGACGCCTTCACCCGGCCCGCCGCCGCCTGGGTCCTGCTGGCCATGGGCGCGGTCGGCGCGATCGCCATCCTCAGCGAGCAAACCAGCGGCCTGCTGCGGACCACGTTCGGCGCGGCGCCGGCCCGCCGGGAGGTGATGACTGCCAAGGTGCTGGTGATCGCCGCGGTGACGACCGGATTCGGCGTGCTCGTGGTGGCCGTCTCGTTCTGGCTGGACGAAGCGATCCTGTCCGGGAAGTACGGCGGGGTCTCGATCGGCCACCCCGGCGCGCTACGCCTCGTCGCGGCCTCCGCGCTCCTCGCCCCGGTCGGCGCGCTAGTCGGGTTGGGGCTCGGCGCGGTGATCCGGCACAGCGTCGCGACCATGGTCACACTGTTCCTGCTGGCCTTCATCCTGCCGACGACCATCGACGACCGCACGCACCTGGGAGCTGTCGTCACCAACGCCCTGCCGTTTCGGGCGTGGACCCGCCTGGTCCTGCAGGGCACGATCGACGGCCAGCCCTTTCCCTCCACCATCGGCGGGGCCTGGACGGTCTACGCGGTCTGGACGGTGGTCGCGGTCCTGCTGGTGCTGGCCGTCGTGCCGAGGCGGGACCAGTGACAACCGCGCAGATGATGACGACGAGGACTACCAGGACAAGAGCCCAGCAGCCGCACGGATGGGGAAGGCCGCCGAATATCTGGTTGCGGCCTCGTCCATCCTCGCCACGGGCGGGGAGTTGAACGTCTCCACCTCGCTCGTGGACGACGAGGGCGTGGACCTCGTCTTCCACCAGCGCGGCAGCTCCGCGACCCTGGCGGTGCAGGTGAAGGCCAGGATGTCCATCGGAGCACAGGTCCAGCAGGGCAGATTGATGGCCAATGTGAGGTCGCAGACGTTCCAGCCGCGGGCCGGCTTGGACATGCTGTTCATCGCCGTCGACGTTGAGCGAGGGGCGATCACGACGGCCTGGCTGATACCGAGTGCCACGTTCGGAGAGATGGTGACCGAGCGGCCAGACCGCTCAGATGCGGTTGCAGTACTAGGTGCTGGGACAACTCGGTGTTGTTGCGCTGGAGTTCGGCGTTCTTCCGGTGCAGGTCGTGGTAGCGGTCGGTGCCCAGAGGGTCGACGCCGGCGGTGTGGTGGGACCGGGCAGCGGTCCGTACTTCCTCGGCGATATCGGGGAAGTGGCGCCAGAAGGTGGCGTTGGCCAGGCCCAGTCGGCGGGCGAGGCCGAGGACGGTGGGCCGTCGCATGGTGGTTTCGGCCTCGGCAGTGAGCTCGGCTAGGGCTTGGCGGACCTGCTCGTCGCTGGGGAGGGCGACCTTGCGGCTCATGGTGCCTCCGGGGTGTGGCGGGCGAAGAAGCGAACGAGCTCGTTCCGGCGCTCACTCAGCTGATGGTGCAGCAGCGGGGGCAGCGGCGGACGGGGTGGACAGGCGTTCGTTGATGCGCTGGATCTCCTGCGCCCAGGCGGTGGTGTTGTCGGTGGTGAGGGCGACGTTGCGGCACTGGAGCGGGCGGCAGGCACCGAGGTCGGGGCGCTCGCGTCCGGTGGTGTCGCGTCGCTGCTGGCAGAGGGCCTTGGCGTGATCGTGGACGCAGGTGACGTAGGCGCCGGGGTGGATTGCGGGGTCGCCTCGCTCCATCAGCCGCTTCAAGCGCCGACGGTCGGTGACGACCATGCCGGCGAAGCGGGCGCGTTCGGCGAACTCCTCCAGCCTGCGAGCGGCTTCCTCGGCGGACGGCCCGGTGAGACCCGTGTGCTCGTGGGCGTCCGTCATGGCCAGGAGGTGTTCGCCGCGGGCGAGGGCCTGCTCGCTCTCGACAGGTCCGCCGCTACGACGCCTGGTACCGGCACATCACCTTGTCCATGGCCGCGTGGCCGACATCCTCGTGCCCAGCCACGAAGGCCTCGGCCCAGCGCCGCAGTTGCGCCCGGTCGGCGAGGCGCAGCTCCCGTGGCCGGTGGTGGAGAGCACTGCCGACGGCGTCACGGCCGGCGAGGCCTTCATCGGGATCTGGTCACCGACTCAGACCCCCAGCGCCCTCACCGCTTCCCGGGGCAACCGGCTGCTGATCACCACGGCGGCCGGCGTCGTCGACTTCCACACCACCACCGGGCGCAGCACCTGGGCCCTGCCGCTGGCGGGCACCGAGGACCGCGCGGTGCGCGGGGCGGACGGATCGCTCACCGTCCTGTGCCGTGGCGCCCGCTCACCGTCCTGTGCCGTGGCGCCGTCGTGCGCTGGCAGCCCAAGACCCGCGACCTCCAGCTGCTCGCCGGAGGCTTCGGCGGCTACGCCACCCTGGAGCCCGGCCGGGACGGCACCCTGTGGGTCCTCAACCAGGTCGCCGGCTACCACGGGTCGATCACCCTGACCCGGATCGGCGCGCGGCCCGGCGACGAGCACCGCCACGATGTCCCGTTCCCGAGCGCGCAGCGAGCGGTGTGGCTCGCACCCGAGCGGTTCTTCCTGACCGCGAACGGGTACAGCACCCCGCTCGACCTCACCAAGGACCCGGCCGCGTCCAGGGACGACTGGGTCGACTCCGCGCTGCCCAGCCCCCGGGCCGCCACCGCCCCGGACGAGCACACCGTCCTGTTCGCCGGCACCCGCGGATCCTTCCAGGGCAGCCTGCACCGCCGCGACCTGCGGCAGGACGCCGTCCCGGCCGAGCTGCTCACTGTCACCGCCAACCGGATCACCGACCTGAACCTGGCACGCACCGGCGCGGCCGGGACCGGCGGCTGGATGCTCGCCGACGTCTGCGGCAACACGCAGAACCCGACGCCGGTCCTGGTCAGGTGGGACATCTCAGCGGCGCCTTCGACGTCCGGCTGACTCGCCGGGCGCCCCGTCCCCGCCGCTCAACAGGCCGGGACGGCGCCTCAACCTGCTCGAAAGTCCACCGGGACGGTCACTCGCGCCCGGGTGCGGCGTTCTCCAGAACGGAGACCAGGCGGGCGTGGACGTCGACCGCGGCCTCGCGGGTGACCGGCACCGGCACGGCGGCGGTGCGCAGGTGGAGCATCTGGGCGGCGGCCCGCTCTCCGGGGGTGGCCGCCTGGCGGGCGGTAGGGATCAGGGCGTGCAGGCCGCGCGGCTGGGAGTTGTTCACCGGCCCATTCTCCCGGCCGCGGCCAGGCCCTGGCGCCGCATCAGGCGAGCCGAGCAGCACGTGCGGCGCGCTGCTTGCGGCCTCATGAGACCTCTAAGGTTGTCTTAGAATCTTTTCTCTAATCTCTCCTAGAAGTCTTAGTAATCTCTGCTATGATTCGCGTATGACGTCCTATGGCGAGGATCTTGAGCGGGTGGAGCAGGAACTCCGCAAGGCGGAGCGCGAGCGGGATCTCCTGGGAGTGCGGATCGAAGGGCTGCGCGCTCAGCGGGAGGCCTTCAGGAAGTTGGTCGAGGCAGCGGTGGTGCCGGGGGAGGATCTCAAGGATCTGACGAAGGCGGACGCCATGGTGAAGATCCTGCAGGCGTCGGACAAGCCGATGACGTTGGGTGAGATTGCCGAGGCCATGAGCGCGGCGGGCAAGTACACGAAGCCCAATGGCGCGTCGGTGTACATCGACGGGCTGCTGAAGGCCGGCCGGGTCGTCCGGGTCAAGCGCGGCCAGTACAGCGCGGCCTGACACCATCACGCAGGGAGGGAGAAGACCATGGGCACACAGTCTGACGCGCCGGACGCGATCGACGCACTGCTTGGCCAGGGCCCGCGCCGCGTCGTCGAACTGCCGACCCCGGCCGAGCGGGCACGGCTGCGCACCGAGTACGGACTGACGAAGGCCGAGACCGCCAAGGCCCTCGGTGTCAGCGCCAGCACGTTCACCGCCTGGGAAGCAGGCCAGCGCGATCCTCAGGGGGAGGCCCGCGCGGCCTACGCCCGCCTGCTGGAGGGCATCGTCGCCCAGCTGAGCCCCGGGCCGGCCGCCCTGACGCCCACCCAGCCCCAGGCCTCGACACCCGCACCCGCCGTGGAAGCCGTGCCGGTGCCGATGCTCGACCAGCACCCGGACGGCTCGCTGGTGATGGGCCCGGCCGCGCCGTGCGTGCAGTGCGGCAACCCGTCGGTCTACCGCTCGCAGGGCGTGCCGATGCACCTGGGAGGCTTCTGCCGCCCCGGCCTCCCGCTGACCACGGCAGCCGCCACCTCCGCGCCGCAGCCGGCCCCCGCCGCCGCTGCCCCCACAGCGCACCCGGCCGCCACCCGAGCGCGCAGGGCTCCGGTGAAGGCGACAGCCCCGGCTCGGCCGCAGGCCGCATCCGGCCCGGCCGCCCTGGCGAAGTACCCCAACGGGCCGCTGGCGGTCATCGACCTCGCACCCTCCGGCCGCGCCCTGCTCGCCCACCTGGTCGACGGCCGTGTGCTGGACGTGCCGGCCATGACGCTGCCCCAGCTGACCGAGTGGGCGGTGAACGCGGGCCTGGGCCAGCAGCGGCTGCACAAGCACGGCAAGGACTCCGACCCGCTGGTCGTCCTCATGGCGGACGCGGTCGAGCTCCTCGGCCTGCCGCCGATGGGCGAGGACGCCGACGGCAACTTCGAGCGCCGCATCGGCCGCCTGCCGGAGACCGGACCGATCGTCAAGAACCTCGTCAAGGCCGGCTGGCAACTCACCCAGCGCGGCTTCGGCCCGTGGGCCCGCGTCTTCCGCACCCCCAACGGCGCCAAGCGCGAGTGCGTCCAGTACTGCATCCCGATGTGGGCCGCACTCACCACCGGCGGCTGGAACGTGCCGCAGGACCTCGACGCCACCCAGCTCGCCGCCCTCCTCGGCGGCTACGCGATGCGCGTACAAACCCCGCGCGGCTCCACCGCCGTCACCGGACTCTCCCTCATGGAGGCGCTGCGCCCGCCGACCCGCGCGGTGCGCACCGAGACCGGCTGGACCTCCGGCCCGGTCGAGGGCTCGCGTACCCGCGCGTTCGACCCCGCGCCGCCCGAGGCCCCGGCCGAGCACCCCGTCGCCAAGGACCGCGCCCCAGGCGACGTGCTGATCACCGAGACCTGGGACTGGAACCGCGACCCGGACCTGATCGAGGACCGCGAGCGCGCCTACCCGAACGTGGTCGGCCTCGACGTCAACATGGCATTCCTGGCGGCGGCGGGCCGACTCACCATGGCCCTGTCGGAGCCCGTTCACGAGCTCACCCCGGCCTTCGACAAGAAGATCCCCGGTAGCTGGAAGTGCGACTTCTCCACCGCCCAGCTCGACCCCCGCATGCCCAACCCCTTCACCCCCGACGGCCTGCCGCCCACCGGACCCGCCTGGTACAGCACCGTCAAGGTCGCCTACGCCCACGAACTCGGCATCCCCGTCCAGCCGACCGAGGGCTGGCTGCGCCACGAGTCCGGCCCGTGGCTCGACCCCTGGCACAAGCATCTGCGCGAGGCCCACCTCACCACGATGGCAGGCCTCGGCGTCCCCCTGGACCTGGCCGATCGCGATGTCGAGGCCTTCCTGGCAGCGATGGCCGACCTGAAGAGCGGTGACCCGATGGAGCTCGCGATTCTGCACGCCATCAAGTCGACGGCCAAGGGCGGGATCGGCAAGCTTCGCGAGCGCCCCCGCGGCGCCTCCTTCCGCCCCGGCCAGCGCTGGCCGGCCCTGGAGCGAGCCACGTGGGATCCGCTCAACCGGGCACTGGTCATCGACACCGACACCGTCAACAAGCACCGCAAGATCCGCCGCCACGCCGAGGCCACCGGCGAGTTTCCGATCGCCGCGCTCGCCGACTGCGTCGTCTATCCCTCCACGGGCCCCTCGCCCCTGGACGTCCTGCGCCGCCCGGACGGCACCCTCGCCACCGCCTGGCGCCTGGGAATCTCGCCCGGGCACGTCAAACACGAGGGCACCCAGACGATGGCGTGGGCGCTGGAGCTGATCGCCGACGACGTCAACCCGGGCCGTCACATCAAGGGCGGCGACGCCTACGCCGAGGGGGAGTGATCCGAAGTGAGTGAAGCACTCGACCGGGGACTGGAACGCGCCATGCAGACCCAGCCCATCCCCAAGACCCTGGCCGGCCGCACCAGCTTCCTGGTCAAGCAGTTCAAGGGCACCAAGAACACCGCCGCCCAGCTGGGAGTCTCCCAGCGCTCGGTGGAGCGCTGGCTCAAGGGCGGCGGCATCGGCAAGGAGAACGCGAAGAAGGTCGAGGACGCCGTCCGGGAACGCTGGCAGCCCCGCGTCCGCAACCGGGTCCGCAAAGCCGCCGAAGCCAAAGGCTTCTACGTCGAGGTGTCGGCGACCTTCGGCTTCAAGACCACCGGCCCCGGCACCGACGACCCCCGCGACCGCATCCTCCCGCCACAGAAGCTGTCAGGCGACGTCGCACGCAGGCTGTTCGAAGCCCGAGACCGCGGAGCCAACCAACAGGAGCAGGAGAAGATCATCGCCGACGGCCTGCGCGACTCCTACTTCACCGACGGCGGCCGCCGCGCCCGCGGCCTGGAGGTCACTCTCACCGGCCTGCACTGGGCCGAGTTCTCCGTGGACTGAGACACCCGCACTCCCCAGCCAGTTGCGCATCACCCCCGGGGCCGCCGCACCGAGACCGGCGGCCCCCGGGACCATCCCTCCTGCCGGCCCCGCCGACGCCGCCCGAGCGAACGGACCCCCTGGTGTACGACGACTTCGACGTCCAAGAGGAACTGGACGACGCTCCCCGAGCCCGCGGTGGACCTCCTGACCCCAATCCGCGCCCGCCTCGCGGGAAGGCCCTGGCGAGACATCCTGAGCAACCGGGGGAAGCGATGGCAACCGATCTGCCGATGAGCGTCCTGGGACCAGGTGGTGTCGAGGAGACATGGCGACTCTTCCTGAAGGACGGCGAGGTCCCCGGCATCACCCTCAGGAGCTCCGACGGTGCGGCCTGGAGCGCCGACGGCGACGACATATTCGATGCCCTGTCACACATTCGGCTACAGATTGAGCCTTTGGGCTACCAACTGCTCTGCAACGGCGCCAGGATCGCTGCCTATCCGTCGGGCATGTCCCGCGACATGGGGGGTGGAAGCATCCTGTACGTCCTGAAGCCGGGCCGGGCCGCTCAACAACGGGTGTCCATCTTCGACCGTGCAGCGCCAGCCTCTGTCGGCACCGTCGCCGCCCAGCGGGAGTTCTACGAGTCCTGGCTCGCCGGCCCCAAGCATTGGCCACTGACCGACCGAGCGAGGAACACGCTGGCCGAGCTCTGGTTTCGGCTGCGCAACCGATAATCCACCGTCACCCTGAAATGCCGAATTCGGTAGCAGGCGACGACGGACGGCCGCGCCTCCAGCCCTGGGCTTCAGGCACTGCGCGCCCGGCCACGCTTGCCGGCCGGGGCGTGTTCGAGGGCGTCCTGGAGCTGGTCGCGGTTCATGGCGCTGCGGTGGGGGATGTCGAGGGCGCTCGCCCGTTTGTACAGCTCGGCCTTGGTGAGCGCACCGAGGTCTTCCTTCTTCTTCGCGGCGCTGGTGCTCTTGCGGCCCGCGGGCGCCTTCGACACTGGT
>NZ_JBVHLF010000124.1:0-14874 GCF_055559155.1 Kitasatospora sp. NPDC024654 | reverse complement strand
TGTCGCCGCGGCGGCCGACACCCCCGCCTGTGCGGTTCCCAACAGCGTTATCGCTGCCACCCCCGCCGCGAACCACCTCGTCCCTCGCCTCAACACATGCCCCTCCTAAGGCGTTTGTTCG
Source organism: Kitasatospora sp. NPDC024654 (assembly GCF_055559155.1). NCBI lineage: Bacteria > Bacillati > Actinomycetota > Actinomycetes > Kitasatosporales > Streptomycetaceae > Kitasatospora > Kitasatospora sp. NPDC024654. Next base: position 14,753 of record NZ_JBVHLF010000124.1, on the reverse strand, counting down.
TAGGCACCCGGAATCGTCCGCCCGGTGTGCCCCCACACCCTTGCGCATCGCGGGCGCCGGATTGGGCGATTTCGCCGGATCAGGGGCAGATCTTCATCCGACCCCGAGGCCGTGTGAACAGGCTGTACGCGTACCACCACCGGGCATCTCCGCGCGCCTCGCGCACCTTTCCCACTCACCCCGGCTTCCCGCCCACCTCGGGCGGCCCAACTCCCGACCCCGGGGACTCCGCACTCGATTTGACCTGTTCTTGACAGAGGCATGAGTCAAGCCGCCCGCCCGGGTCCGACACGCGCCGAGGGCGCGCGCAACCGCCGACCGTGAGTGCGTCCTGCCATGCTGGGAGCCGCTCGACCTTCCCCGTACGGCACCATCGTGCGAGGAGCGTGCATACTCACTTCCACTCCCGTCCCGGGCGGGCCCAACTGGCTCGACCTCGGCACCCCCGACGTCCCGGCCGCCGTCGCCTTCTACTCGACCCTCTTCGGCTGGGAGTTCGAATCGGCCGGCCCGGCGGGCCGGCGGTTACGGCCGCTTCCAGGTGGACGGCAAGACCGTCGCCGCCGCCGGCCCGCTCACCGAGGAGGGTGCCTCCTCCGCCCGGACGGTCTACTTCCGCACCGCGGACGCGGAGGCCACCGCCAAGGCCGTCGAGCAGGCGGGCGGCACGGTCCGCTTCGGACCCTTCGACGTCTTCACCGCCGGCCGGATGGCGGGCTTCACCGATCCGACCGGTGCCGAGTTCGCCGTCTGGCAGCCCGGCGACGTCCAGGGCCTGGACTTGGCCAACTCCCCCAACTCCGCCAGCTGGCTGGAGCTTTACACCACCGACGCGGCCGCGGCGAAGGCTTTCTACCGCTCGGTCTTCGACTGGGAGGCCCACGACCGGACGATGCCCGGCGACCTCGTTACAGCACCGTCTCCCCCGCAGGCGGCGGCGAGCAGACCACGTACGGTGGCATCATGCAGTTGCAGGAGGTGAACCCGGCGGCCGGCTCGCGCTCCGAGTGGCACCCGTACTTCGAGGTCCCGGACTGCGACGCGGCGGTGGCCACGGCGACCTCGCACGGCGCCACGGTTCTCCCGCCGCCCGTCGAAACCCCGGGCGCCGGACGGCTGGCCATGCCGCTCGACCCGTTCGGCGCACCGTTCGCCGTGGTCAGGAGCGCTACTCCCTGAGCGGCGCCGGCGTCGGCACGGCGCGGACCCAGGTGTGGTCGTCCGTCAGATAGGCGGCTACCGCCAACCCCTGTGTGGCCAGCGCCCGTTCGAAGGCTTCGCCGGTCAGCGGACGCGAGCGGAAGGTCTGCGTCCAGCGTCCGTCCGGGAAGAGGTACTCGGCGTGGACGGACCGCACGCCGTCGCCGACCGGCTCCGAGGAGACGATCCGGACCAGGCCGTCACCCACCTTCCGCTCCCTCGGCAGATTGTCGTGCTGATCCGCGGCCTCACGCTGGATCAGCACGCAGCCGTCCGCCGCGACATGCTGCCGGCAGGCCCGCAGCAGCCCCTGGCTCACCTGCGGATCCCCCGCGTGCACCAGGCAGGAGGCCAGCAACACGACATCGAAGGTCTCGGCCAGCCGCAGCGTCTCGATCGCACTGCACACCGTGCGCGCCCCACGGACCCGCGCCAGCATCTCCGCCGACTCGTCGACGGCCGTCACGGTGAAGCCACGCCGAACCAGTGGATGCGTCATCCGACCGACGCCACAGCCGAGTTCGAGAATCCGCGCGCCGACCGGCACGGCCCGCTCGATGATGTCCGGCGCCTCCCCCACCGGCAGCCGCCCCCACACCTCCACCGCACAACCGTCCGGCGTGATCGCTCCGGAGCCCGTGCCGTGATACCCCACTCGCATCGTCTCTCCCATCCTCCCATCGGAACACGGTCCGCCGCCAAGCGGAAGCAACTGGCGAGGGGCAGATCGAGTGTTGGCCTCTGTCCGACCTTCGGGGGACATCGGGGTACCGCGTGCACGCGGGCCGGCGCCTCCACGTCCGGAAAGTGCGGTGAGATCAACGGCGGCAAGCACCGGGCAGCCAGCGGCCGTTCCACTCCAGAGCGTGAAGACCCCTGCGTGCTCCAGGAGTTGCGTCCCAACGAGCGGAGCGACGACTCCGCCGACCCCCCAACTGGTGCCGTACACGGCGAGATAGCGGTCCACCCCGGTTGGCGGCGCGAGGTCGGCGACAAGGCTCTGCGCCCGGCCGAGCAGAGACAGGTCGCCAACGCTCCAGACGACGGTCGCAGCCACGAACACGGGCAACGAGCGCGCGACGGCGTAGCCGCCCAACCCGACCGCGAGCAACAGGTGACCGAGCCCGAGAGCGACCGGAGCGGACAACCGCTCCACCCGGTCGACCAACAGCAACGGCCGCCCCACTACCACAGTGAACGCGGAGGCGGTGAGCAACAGCCCGGCATCAGCGCTCGGCAGCCCACGCCCCGCGAGGGAGAGCGGCAGCAGCGTCGTGATCTGCAGATAGACCAGCGCGAAGAGCGTCCCGGAGGCGAGGAGGACCAGCAACGGACGATCCCGCCAGGGCGCGATCTCGACGTCGGCCGGCTCGACTTCCAACGCACTCAGACTCTCGTCCCACCCGGCAGCCGGGACCACGGCGGGACGGGCGCGCGCGGCGCCAGCGGCCGGGGCGCTCGGCGCGGCGGTGGCACCGGACCGCGCGACGTCGGCGGATTCGACCTCCGAGGCGGATCCCGGGGCCGGGGGCGGGAGTTCCGGGTCGGGCGGGAGGGCGGTCTGGGCGAGGAGGGCACAGGCGAGGGAACTGGCCGCGTCGGCGACGAAGAGGGGGCCGCAGGTCGTGCCGGCCCAGCAGGGTGGCGAGCAGGCCGGCCGCGATGCCGGCGGCGGCCAGGGCGGAGTTCAGCAGGCTGTAGGCGGAGTGCGGTGCTCCGGGGCGACCGCGTCCGCGATCATCGCCTGGCTCGGCGGTTCGTGGAGCTCGAAGACCAGGCCGAGCAGCACCGCGCAGGCCACCAGGCGTGGCAGCGAGTCCGCGGCGGCGATACCGAGTTGGGCGAGTGCGCAGCCGGCCAGACCGAGGACGATCGTGCGGCGGCGGCCGAGGCGCGCGGCGGAGACGACTCCGGCCGTCGCCGCTCCGGCGCCGAACCCGGTGCCGACCAGCGCGGCGAGGAAGGGCATCGAGAACGCCCCGACCTGGTTCACCGCCGGGCGACGATGAGCAGGCGGACGGGGTGAGGGAGTTGCGGGGCCGAGGGGGAGGACGAGGGTGGGAGTGGCACGTGGGATCCCCAGACGCGAACGTTACTGACAAAGCTGATAACGTCAGTGACATACGCCAGAGGACGAAAGGGTGACTGGACAATTGATGTTCGACAGTCACGTGAGCACGCTGCTGGACGTCTCGGTCGCACTGGTGAACGCCCTGACCGACGGCGAGGAGCGCGGCAGGGCGTACGCCGCCCCGCGCGGCGCCGCACTGCCGGCGGCCGTCGACGCGGCGCTGCCACCCGCCGGCGCCGGCCCGCGGGCGATCGATCCGGCCTCGGCCGAGTATCTGGCCGGCGCCGCCCGGCAGATGCGGCAGGTGTTCGAGGCCGTCGCGGCCGAGCGGGTCGACGCGGCGGCGGGCGTCCTGAACACGCTACTTCGGAGCACCGGCGCTCGGCCGCAGCTGGACCAAGTTCCTGGCGAGCCGTGGCAGTTGCACTTCCACGGCGCGGACGACTCGCTCGCGGTCGGCTGGAGCGCCGGCTGCGCGACCATGCTGGCACTGGCGATCGGCAGCGAGCTGGCCGGCCGGCTCGGCGTCTGCGCGGCCACCCGCTGCGACCGGGTCTTCGTCGACGGCTCGCGCAACGCCGTCCGGCAGTTCTGCTCGACCGCCTGCCAGAGCCGGACCAAGGCCGCGGCGTTCCGCGCCCGCCGGGGCGGCGGCGTCTGAGGGGCCGGAAGGGGGAGGCCCTCAGTGGGCCCCGAGGGTGGCGGCGGGCCAGGGGCGCGGGACGACCGCACCCGGCGAACCACGCCACGGATCGACGAGCGGTGGCGCCCGTTCCCGGCGGACGGCCCGGTGCACCCGAACGGCCCCGCCGCCAGCGAGCGCGGCTCCGCCGAGTAGGGTGCGGCCCATGCCGACGGTCCGGGTCGACGACCTCACGATGTACTACGAGCGGCACGGCGCCGGGGCACCGCTGCTGCTGATCGGCGGCCTGGGCGGCGATCTGACCATGCTCGACACCCTCGTCCGACGGCTCGCCCGGCGCTACGAGGTGATCGTCTTCGACAACCGCGGCGCCGGGCGGACCGACCAGCCGGACACCCCGTACACCGTCGAGCTGCTGGCCCGGGACACCGCCGGCCTGTTGGCGGCACTGGACGTGCCGCGGGCGCACCTGCTCGGAATCTCGCTGGGCGGCCGGATCGCCCTCGAACTCGCGCTCAGCAGACCCGAGTTGGTCGACCACCTGGTCCTGGTCAGCACTGCGGCGACCGGGCGCGGCCGGCTGACCGTCTCCGCGCCGATGCGGCTGGCGGGCGTCCTGAAGCGGCTCGGGGTGATCCGCCGGCACCACCCGCAGTCGACCGCCGCGTTCGGACGGCAGCTCGCCGCGAGCATCGGCTACGACGCCGCCGACCGGCTGCACCTGCTCCGGGCGCCCACCCTGATCCTGCACGGGCGGCGGGACCGCTCGATCCCGGTCGGCCTCGCCGAGCGGCTCCACCAGGGCGTCCCGGGCTCGCGGCTCCGGCTCTTTCCCGGCGGCCACCTGTTCTTCCTGCTCGGCCAGCGCGAGCGGGCGCTCGACGAGGTCGAACGGTTCCTGCCGTAGCGGCAGCCGTGCGAACGGTCAGGGCTTGCGGGCCACCGCCGCGTACGCGCAGACCCGCGCGTCGGAGACCGTCCCCGCGCCCCGCTCGTCGTCCGATCGCCAGCGGTGGGTGGGGGCGACGCCCGGTTCGAGCAGCTCCCAGCCGGTGAAGAAGCGAGCGAACTCCTCCTTGGTCCGCATCTGTATCCGGGTACCGGCGTTGGCGTACACCTGGGAGATGCGCGCCGCCTCCTCCGGCGCGAAGTCCGGGCTGCCGTGGCTCATCACCAGCACGCTACCGGGCGCGAGCGCTCCCTTGAGCTGCTCCACGATCCGGTAGGCATCGAGATCGTCCGGGACGAAGTGCAGCAGCGCATTGAGGCTCAGCGCGACCGGCTCGGCCAGGTCGATGGTGGCGCGCAGCTCGGGCGAGGCCAGGATCACGGCCGGGTCGGTGACGTCGGCCTGGACGTAGGCGGTGCGGCCCTGCTCGGTGCTGTGCAGCAGCGCCTTGGCGTGGGCGAGCACGATCGGATCGTTGTCGACGTAGACGACCCGGGCGTCGGGCCGGGTCCGCTGGGCGACTTCGTGCAGGTTGGGCGAGGTGGGGATGCCCGTGCCGATGTCGAGGAACTGGCGCAGCCCGGCGCCGGCGAGCAGCCGGGTGGACCGGTGCATGAACGCCCGGTTGGCCCGGGCCGCGGTCTCCGCCCACGGAAAGACCGCCATCACCTTGCCGACCGCCTCCCGGTCGGCGGCGAAGTTGGTGGTGCCACCCAGGTAGTAGTCGTACATCCGGGCGGAATGCGCCCGGTGCAGTTCCAGGTTGACCTCGTTGTAGTCCGTCGGCATCCGCTCTCTCCCCCTGCTCCGAACGCGGACCCGTCCGCGCGGCGGGCGTTCCGGAATCCGCCCGCCAGGGTATGCCATGGCGCACATCGGCCCGACCCGGTTCGCGGTTTCCCACGCGCCTTCCCGCGTCACCCGGGGCGCGGACCCGATCGATCACGGCTCCGGCCAAAATGTGCGGTGACGGTGGCATATGACCATACGTCAGATAGTCTTTCCATCACAGCATGACAGCTAGTAACCGTTGTGCCGATCTTCTTGCGTCACGGGCCGCCCGATGCGCTGTGATGTTCCCGAGGGGGTCGCTCCGGTCCCCGGCGGACGACCGGCCGTGGACCACGGCCGCCGGTCCTGGAGGGCCGAATGACGATCGACAGGGGCGTGCCGCCGCAACCCGGTGGGCACCGGGGAGGGCGGGCCGTGACCGAGGGCGGCGAGGCGACGCCGGCGGACGGCCGGCTGCTCCTCACACTCCAGGCGTTCTGCGAGACCCACGAGCGCGCCTGGCACGGGTTCGCGCTGACCCAGGTCGGCGGCGACCAGGACGCCGCCCTGGTGGTCGCCGGGATGAAGGCCCACCTACGGCAACGCTGGGCGCTGGCGCTCCGCCAGGAGATCCCCGCCACCTACGCCTGGCGGCTGCTCAAGGAGCACGTCGCGGCCTGGATGCTGCACACCGGGCGGCGGCAACCGGCCCTGCTGGAGAGCGCGGTGCTCGACACCGTGGTCCGGCGCCTTCGCGCCGGCCGCCCCGGGGACGGCCGGCGCGAACTCCCCGAGGGACGCGGCCTCCACACCGCGATCCTGGGCCTGCCGGAGCGCCAGCACGATGTCATCGTCCTCAGGTACGTGCTGGACATGGACGAGGAGGAGATCGCACAGTACCTCGGCCGGCCGGCCGCGACCGTGCGCTCCCACCTGCGGCACGCCCACCGCAACCTCGCCCGGGCCCTCGACCTGCCCGAACCGGCCGACTCGCAAGGAGCGCCATGACCGCCGGGGAGCACCAGCACGGCCTGCCGTCCCGCCCCCGCCCGCACGACCGCCGGAACGGCACTGCGGGCCGGTTCCGTGCGCCGACCAGCGGGCCGGCGCACGACGGGCGGTCCGGCGCCGGGGCCGAGCCGCCGGTGGTCGTCTTCAGCGGCGCGTCCCGGCTGCCGGCGCACGAGCCGGACCGGATCAGCGCGGCGCCCGTCCGGCTGCCGTCCGAGCACGAGCAGGCGGCCCACGAACTCGCCCTGGTCACCGCGCTGGTGCTGAACGCCCCGCAGGCCGCGCACAGCCTCGACCTGCTGGTCAACTCCGCCCGGATCCACCCCGAGGGGGCGCTGGTCTTCGCCGGGCTGCTCTACCTGACCGACCGGACGGACGCGGCGCAGTTCTGGTGGCAGTTCGCGGCGGGCGGCGGCAGCCAGACCGCCGCGTACTGCCTGCACCTCTACCACCTGCTGCTCGGCGAGCCCCGGGACGCCGCCTACTGGCGTGCCCAGGCGGACCGGCTGGCCGGCCATCCGCTGCCGCGGCCGAAGCGGGGGCTGGCCGCGGCGGCGGTGCGCGGGAGCGTCCCGCTGCTGCCGGAGGAGGTGCGACGCGACATCCTGGCCCGCTGCCACCAGGGGCTGCTGCCGCGGCTGCCCATCCGGCTGGAGGCGGTGATCAACCGGCTGGTGGTCACGGCGAACGACGACGACTTCGGGGAGATCCCGCAGCCCTCCGACACCCTGGTCGGCGATCTGGCGTCGACGTGCTGAGGCCTGCCCGGGAGCGCCTCGGCCTGGTGAGGCGGACACGAATTTGTTCGACTGTTGTTCCGGGTGGGTTCAGCCACCGTTGCGGAACACCGGCGCCCGCCTCACCGTGCCAGATCAGGCCGGTCCGTGAACCGACCGCCGATCGGCGGGGCGTCACTCTCCAATCGCATGACGTGATTTTTGTGTGATGCGCACGATGCTGGCTTGTTATCAAGCTGATGATCCCTCTAGTCTCCCAGCAGTCCGCCGCTGCGGACTCCCGACCGCGGTACGCCGAGCCCTGCCCGCCGCGGGAGGGAAGCCGACCACCCATGGGCAGGGGTGGGGGACCCAGGTTTGGTGCCGTCCCCACGGCTAGGGGTGAAGCCGCGCGCCGGGGCCTCCGGCGGGCGGCCGGGCCACCTCCCGGCCCGAACCCGACAGCTCACCTCGCAGGCGTGCGGAGAGGGACACAGAGGGACATCATGGTGTTTTCCGGTTCCGGCCGTCACCGTCGCCCCACCCAGGCCGACCGCGCCGTGGTCGCCGCCGGCGTGGCGGGCGCGGGCATAGCGCTGCCGCTGCTCACCGCGACCAGCGCGCACGCCGCCCCGGTCAGCACCTGGAACGCGGTCGCCCAGTGCGAGACCGCCGGGAACTGGACCGCCGACACCGGGAACGGGCTCTACGGAGGCCTACAGCTCACCCAGCGGACCTGGGTCGCGTACGGCGGCGACAAGTACGCCGCCGAGCCCGACCACGCCACCCCCGACCAGCAGATCGCCATCGCCGAGAAAGTGCTGGCCAACCAGGGGCCGGGCGCCTGGCCGAACTGCTCCGACTCCGCCGGCCTGAGCAGCGACGGGCCGGCGCCGGTGCTCAACACCAGCCAGCCCGTTCCGGCGACTCCGGCACCGGCCGGTGGCAGCACGGTGCTGGCGGGTCCCGACGACCCGACCTTCCCGGGCCACGGCGGGTGGGACGGGTACGACGGCGTGTACTGGTACCAGTCCGGGGGCGTCTGGTACTGGACGAACCAGCAGTCCGTCTACCTCGAGCACACGGGGGCGGCGGCGACCGCGCAGCCGAGCGCGGGCGGGAGCACGACCGTCACGCCCACCACGCCGGTCACGCCTGCGGCTCCGGCCACACCCACCACGACGGGCACCACGGCCACGCCCACCGCTCCGACGACGTCGCCCGCCCCGGGCACGCCGGGCACGCCGGGCACGCCGGGTACGCCGGGTACGCCGGGCACCACGGGGACCACCGGCACGACGGGCACGGCGACCCCGGTCACGCCGACGACGCCCACCACCCCGACGTCCGGCGGCACCACGGGCACCACGGGCACCACGGGCACCACGGGCACGGCCGCGCCCGGCACGCCGGCCACGCCGGGCAGCTCGGGCAGCACCACGGACACGCCCTCGACCGGCACGACGCCCACGACGACCCCGGTCACGCCGGCGGCACCGACCACCCCGGCGGCACCCGCCGCCCCGGCCACCGGCACGAGCACGGGCGCTGGCACGGGCACCACGGCCGCCCCGGCCACTCCCACCTCCCCCGCACCGTCCGCCACCACCACCCCGGCCCCCGCGCCGACCAGCAGCACGGCCCCGGCCGGCACCTACACCGTGGCCACCGGCGACACCCTCTCCGGGATCGCCCAGTCCCACCAGTTGCCCGGCTGGAACGGCCTCTACCAGGACAACGCCTCGACCGTCGGCACCAACCCCGACCTGATCCACCCGGGCCAGCAGCTCCAGCTCCCCTGACTCCGGTTCACCCGTGCTCGCGCCCGCCGCCCCGGTGGGCGCGAGCACGTGCCGCGGGGCGGGGGAATCCGCCGGGGCGGGAGGAGTGTGGCGACCGCGGCCTCCGGCCACGATGGGGGGTGCGGTCGGCTGGGCAGGGGGAAGCGGGCACCGCGGCTGCGCCGGGCCCCCGGCCACGAGGGTGAGGCCGTGCCGGCAGGTGGTGGTCACACGATCGGGCGTACCGCGCCTTGGACCCGTCCGAACCCGATCGCTCCCGCAGCGCGGTTCCCGTGCGCCCGGTCGGCGATCAGGCCGGGGTCTGCGGCATCCCAACCACCGGGCCCGGCCCGCCGATCGGGAGCCGGCCCGGCCCGCGGCAGATGGTGATCCCGCCCGGCCCCCGTGCCCGGGCGGGATCGCCGTCGTCCGCGCGGCCCCCGCGAACCGCGCGGACGACGGCGGGGATGGTGACGCGCGGGCCGCCGTCCGACCACGACGGCCCACGCGTCACCCCGTCCCCGGGACGGCCGTCAGCCCGTGAAGGCGGCCAGTCCGTCCGGGGTGCCCAGGCCGGTCGGGCCGTCGTAACCGGGGCCCGCCGTGCAGAGGTAGGACGGGGAGCAGGTGGCGGTGGAACCGGTGGTCACGTCCCAGAGCGCGCTCGGGTGGGCGTAGGCGTCGGCCGCCGGGTAGCTCGCCGAGGGAGCGCCGGCGTCGGCGTAGACCGCGGCGATGATCGGCGAGGCGACGCTGGTACCGCCGTAGACGTTCCAGCCGGAGCCGCCGTAGGTCTGGTAGACCGCGACGCCGGTGGCGGGGTCGGCGACCGCCGAGACGTCCGCGACGGTCCGCTTCGAACAGCCGGTGTCCTTCTGCCAGGTCGGCTTGGCGTCGTACGCCGAGCAGCCGGAGCCGGCCCCCTCGGTGCTGCTGGTGGACCACACCGACTCGCTCCAACCGCGGCTGTTGGAAGCCTTGTTGAGCGAGGTGCCACCGACCGCGGTGACGTACCGCGAGGCCGCCGGGTACTCCACGCCGTAGCCGCCGTCACCGGAGCTCGCGGTGATCGCGACACCCGGGTGGTTGTAGTAGCTGGTGTCGTAGCTGGGGTCCGAGGAGGACTCGCTGCCGCCGTAGCTGTTGGAGACGAACTTGGCGCCCAGCTTGACCGCCTCGTTGACCGCGGTGCCCAGGTTGGCCGTGGTCGCGCTCTTGGCCTCGACCAGGATGATGTGCGCGTTCGGCGCGATCGCCGAGACCATGTCCAGGTCGAGCGATATCTCGCCCGCCCAGCCGGAGTTGTTGGTGGGCAGCGAGGTGGTGCTGCCGGTCTGGCTGACCTGCTTGAAGCAGCCGCTGGCGGTGGTGCAGGCGGGCAGGCCGTACTGCGCGCGGTAGACGGCCAGGTCGGACGCCGCGTTGGGGTCGTTGTAGGCGTCCACGATGGCCACGGTCTGGCCCGCGCCACCGTTCGCCGGGAGGTTGTACGCGCTGCGCAGGTCGCTCGGACCGTAACCCGAGGGGGTGGCGTTGGCGCTGATGCCGAGCGGGCTGACGTGCTGGGCGACGCTGGTGACCCGCAGTGCGTCACAAGCCATCTGACCGGCCGTCGGGACGGCGCACGAGCGGACCCAGGAGGTCCCGTCGTGACTGAAGGTCAGCGGGGCGGCGTCGGCCGGGGCGGCCGCGAACGCGGAGAGTGCCAGCGAGGCCGTACCGGCCAGGGCGATGGCGATTCTTCGGGACGTGGCGGATGTGGGGGTGAAGGTCGCGAGGCGCAACGGACTGTCTCCTGTGGTTGGTGAACCTGGAGTTGCAGGTGTGGGGGACCGCGCGAGGACAGGGCTGTCCCCGCGACGGGGTGTGCGCGTGCTGGGCCGAACCGGCTCCGGGTGGGGAGCGGGCCGGCTCGCGGACGAGGCTAGTTAAGACATGACCTGATCAACAAGAGTTCGAACGGATCTTCCCCACCGTCCATGATGAGAATTCGACCCAGCCCCGATTCCGGCCAGTAGGGACGCCGGATTCCGGACGTTTTCGATTTGTTCACCGAACACCTCCCACACCACGGCTGCGCGGTGGGCCAGAGTCGTACCCGGATCGGCACGGCCATTTGCCCCGTACCAGGCGTGAACTGACGGAGAGGCAGGAGAACAAATGTCCGGAATGACCCGACGCAGGCTGCTCGGCGCGGCGGCCGGCGTGGCCGGTGGAGCGGCGGCGATGACGCTGCTGCCGCCCAGCGTGCAGCAGGCGGTCGCGGCCGGTGTGCCGCGGCGCGGCTCACTACGCGACGTCGAGCACGTAGTGATGCTGATGCAGGAGAACCGCTCCTTCGACCACTACTTCGGCACCCTGTCCGGCGTGCGCGGCTTCGACGACCCGAACGCCCTGCGGCTGCCCGACGGCCGCCCGGTCTTCTACCAGCCCGACAGCGTCAACCCGGACGGCTACCTGCTGCCGTTCCACCTGGACACCCGCACCACCAGCGCCCAGGCAATCCCCTCCACCAGCCACGCCTGGGCCGTCCAGCACCAGGCCTGGAACGGCGGCAGGATGGACCAGTGGCTCCCCGCGCACCGGGCGGCGGACGGGGCCAACGGGCCGTACGTGATGGGTTACTACACCCGCGACGACATCCCGTTCCAGTTCGCGCTGGCCGAGAACTTCACCGTCTGCGACCACTACTTCTGCTCGGTGCAGGGCCCGACCTGGCCCAACCGGCTCTACTGGATGACCGGCAGCATCGACCCGGCCGGCACCCAGGGCGGCCCGATCATCCAGAACGCCGCGCCGACCCCGCTCACCTGGACCACCTACGCCGAGCAGCTGGAGGCGGCCGGGGTGAGCTGGAAGGTCTACCAGGAGACCGACAACTACGACACCGACGTGCTCTCGCTCTTCGCCAACTTCCAGCAGGCCAAGCCCGGTGACCCGCTCTACGACAAGGGCGTGGCCGCGCAGCCGACCGGCACCTTCGAGGACGACGCGCGCAACGACCGACTGCCGGCGGTCTCCTGGATCCTGCCGACCAGCTACCAGTCCGAGCACCCGAACTACCTGCCGGCCGCCGGCGCCGACTTCGTCGCCTCCAAGATCGAGGCCATCGCGTCGAACCCGAAGGTCTGGGCGAAGACCGTCTTCATCCTCAACTACGACGAGAACGACGGGCTCTTCGACCACGTGGCGCCGCCGGTGCCGGGGGCGGGCACCGCCGGCGAGTTCATCGGCGGGCTCCCGATCGGCGGCGGCTTCCGGGTGCCGTGCATCATCATCTCGCCCTGGACGGTGGGTGGTTGGGTGGCCTCGGAGCCTTTCGACCACACCTCGGTGCTGCAGTTTCTGGAGTGCTTCACCGGGGTCACGGCCGCGAACGTCACCGACTGGCGGCGGGAGACGTTCGGCGACCTCACCTCGGCGTTCCAGTTCCGCCACGGCACCGCGCGGGCCCCACGGCTGCCCGGTACCGCGGCCCAACTCGCCCTGGCGGAGCTTGAGGTGGCCAACAACCCGGCCCCCACCCTGCCGGGCGCCGACCAGCACTTCCCGCGCCAGGAGCCGGGCCACCGCCGGCAGGTGCCGCCGCAGCGGTGACGACGACGGCACGCCCGGCGCTCCGCCCCCGCCCCGCCCCCGCCGCGAGGAGGGGGCGGGGCGGGGGGTCGTAGGATCGAGGGATGGGTACCGATGACGACACGGTCCGGGTGGACAGCTGGGTCTGGTCCGTCCGACTCACCAAGACCCGGGCGCTGGCGGCCGCGGCCTGCCGGGCCGGGCACGTGCGGGTGAACGGGGAGAAGGTCAAACCGGCCCACACCGTGCGCCCCGGGGACGAGGTGCGGGTGTACCACGCGGGGCACGAGCGGGTGGTGGTCGTGTCGCGGATCGTGCGCAAGCGGGTCGGAGCCGGTCCGGCGGCGGAGTGCTACGTGGACCACAGCCCGACCCCGCCGCCCCGCGAGCAGGCTCCCGCGCCGGTGGCGCTGCGCGAGCGGGGCGCCGGGCGACCGACCAAGCGGGACCGTCGCGAGCTGGACCGGCTCCGCACGCACTGACCCGGCCCGCGCCTCGGGGTCGGGCCGGCTCGGGCGTCGAAGCCGGCCCGGCTCGGCCCGGCCGGCGTCATTCGACGGGGGCACTGCGGTAGACGGTGAGTGCCGCCCCGGCGATCTCCACCTGATGGGTGTCGGTGAGCTCACCGCGACGGAAGGCGTCCAGACAGCGGTGGAAGAGCGGCATCTCGCGTGCCGTGAGGACGGCGGCGGCCAGGTCCACCAGCTCCGCCAGCCCCGGCTCGCCGAGCACCCCGGACCGCCCACCGGCGAGCAGCACCACGGGCTCGCCGGTCCGGCCCCGCACCACCGCGGTGGTGGAGCCTCCTTGCACGAGCAGCACAGACCCCCCTCGACCCCGGGGGACCGTGCCGTTCACGTACCTCGGGTCGTCGGTGCAGACGATAGCCGCGGGGGTGCCCAGCCCAGGGCGTGGTTCATCACACTTTAAGGAAGTCGATCGATGTCGAAGTGAATCGGTCGCCAGTGCGAGATTACTTGTCATCCTCTGACTGGTCGCCCGCGGGCCGAGCGCCGTCGGCGGCTCGGTCGCGTTCCAGCAGGGAGTCGACCAGCGCGGCGACATGGCGGCGGTCGGCGGCCGAGAGCCGCTGCACGCTGGCGATCAGGATGTCGACGTCCGGGTCGGCGACGGCGGTCGCCCCGGCCGGCAAGTCCGCGTACAGGTGGATGCCACAGGCCTCGGCGGCGGCCCGGCGCAGCGCGTTCAGCGGCAGGTCGAGACCGCGGGCGAGACCCTCCAGAGTGGCCGGCTGGGGCATCCGGGCCAGGCGCTGCGCGGTCGCCAGGTGATGGACCGTCGAACGGGGGAGGCCGCCGCGGCGGGCGACCTCGCCGTACGACCAGCCCGTCCGGTCCAGCCGCTCTCTCACCAACCGCTGTAGCGCATTGGACACTTGGGGGTCGCCTCCCGTTGACGATGCACCGACGAGGTCGATTCTACGGCGATCACGGTTTCCGGCGGCATGGACCCCGGATCACCCACCGACCCCTCTCCCTCCGTCACCGGTCCACAGCAGAACGTTGTCGCGAACCCCTTGCCCGCCACCCATGACGGCCACTACTGTCCAATCTCGTTGGACAACGCGTCCAACGAGATTGGCCGGCAGCCGGACGGGCCCTCCGCTGTCCCATCGTCTCGTCAACTACCGAATTCTCCAGGGGAGATCACCATGATCGACAATCACGAGCTCGACGCCGAGTCCGCCGAGCTGCTCCCCGGCCGCGAGGCCCTGGGCAAGCTGAGCTTCAACTTCACCAAGACGGTCAACGTCACCAAGCACGTCGCCAACGTGCACGCGACCAACCAGTCGCTGGCCACCAACAACCACTCGGCCTTCGCCACCGCGCAGTCCGAGGCCGACCAGGCCATCAGCATCACCCAGTAACGAGCCGCCCGGTGGGACCGCGTCCGAGGCAGCGCGGTCCCACCACCGGCCTGGGGGCGGGGGGGGGGGGGGGGGGGGGGGGGGGGGGGGGGGGGGGGGGGGGGGGGGGGGGGGGGGGGGGGGGGGGGGGGGGGGGGGGGGGGGGGG
>NZ_JBVHLF010000123.1:9106-14908 GCF_055559155.1 Kitasatospora sp. NPDC024654 | reverse complement strand
TTCGTGCTGCTGGATCTGGACGCGGCGGCGACCTCGGTGGCCTCGGTGGCGGTTGGGCTGGCCAGTGGTGAGCCGGAGCTGGCGATCCGTGAGGGCGGCTGCCACGTGCCGCGGTTGGCCCGGGTCGCCACGGACGAGGCGCTGACCGAGCCGCAGGGCGCGGCCGCCTGGCGGCTGGGCATCCCGGTCAAGGGCACGCTGGACAACCTGGCGCTGGTGGAGCACCCGGCGGCGGTCGCGCCGCTGGAGCCCGGCAGCGTGCGGATCGGAGTGCGGGCCAGTGGCCTGAACTTCCGTGACGTGCTGAACGCGCTGGGCATGTACCCGGGCAACGCGGGCCTGTTGGGCCTGGAAGGCGCCGGCGTGGTCCTCGAGGTCGGCCCGGGTGTCACCGACCTGGCGGTCGGGGACCGGGTGTTCGGCATGCTCTCGGGTGGGTTCGGCCCGGTCGCCGTGGTCGACCGTCGGATGATCGCCAGGATGCCCGACAGCTGGACCTTCGCCCAGGCCGCCTCCGTGCCCGTGGTCTACCTCACGGCCTACTACGCGCTGGTCGACCTCGCCGGGCTGCGGGCCGGTGAGTCGATCCTGATCCACGCGGCCGCCGGTGGTGTGGGCATGGCCGCCGTCCAGCTGGCCCGCCACCTGGGCGCCGAGGTCTACGGCACGGCCAGTGCCGGCAAGTGGGACGCGCTGCGCTCGCTGGGTCTGGACGAGGCGCACATCGCCTCCTCGCGTGACCTGGAGTTCGAGGAGCGCTTCCGCGCGGCCAGTGGCGGCCGTGGTGTGGACGTGGTCCTGGACTCCCTCGCCCGGGAGTTCGTGGACGCCTCGCTGCGGCTGCTGCCGCGCGGTGGTCGGTTCGTCGAGATGGGCAAGACCGACGTCCGCGACCCCGAGCAGGTCGCGGTCGACCACCCGGGCGTGCACTACCAGGGCTTCGACCTGATCGAGGCCGGCCCCGAGCGCACCGGCGAGATGCTCGCCGCGGTCCTCGCCCTGTTCGACCAGGGCGCCCTGACGCACCTGCCGATCGCCACCTGGGACGTCCACCGGGCACCGGAGGCGTTCCGTTTCGTCTCGCAGGCCAAGCACATCGGCAAGGTCGTCCTGACCGTCCCGGCCCCGCTGGACCGGGACGGCACCGTCCTCGTCACCGGTGCCACCGGCACCCTCGGGACCCTGGTGGCCCGGCGCATGGTGACCGAGCACGGCGTCCGGCACCTGCTGCTCACCAGCCGGCGCGGCGCCGACGCGCCGGGCGCGGCCGAGCTGACCGCCGAGCTCGAGGGGCTGGGAGCCTCGGTGCGCGTCGCGGCGTGCGACGTGGCCGACCGCGACGCGCTGGCCAAGCTGTTCGCCGAGCTGGAGCGCCCGCTCACCGCCGTCGTGCACACCGCCGGTGTGATCGACGACGGCGTGGTCAACGCCCTGACGCCCGAGCGGCTGGACGCCGTGCTGCGTCCCAAGGTGGACGCCGCGCTCAACCTGCACGAGCTGACCGCCGGGCTCGACCTGTCGGCGTTCGTGCTCTTCTCCTCGGTGGCCGGCACCTTCTCCAGCGCCGGGCAGGGCAACTACGCGGCCGCCAACGCCTTCCTGGACGCGCTGGCCACCCACCGCGGCCAACTCGGCCTGCCCGCACTCTCGCTGGCCTGGGGCCTGTGGGCCGAGAGCAGCGGGATGACCGGCAACCTGGCGGAGACGGACCTGCAGCGGATGTCCCGAGGCGGCATCACCCCGCTCTCCTCCGCCCAGGGCCTGGAGCTGCTCGACACCGCGGCCGGACTCGGTCGCACCACCGTCGCTCCGATGGGCCTGGACGTCGCCGGGCTGCGTGCCCACGCCGACCCGGCAGCCGTCCCGCCGCTGCTGCGCGGCCTGGTGCGTGCCCCCGCGCGCCGCGCCGTTCGCGCTGCGGCCGAGGCCGTCGAGGGGCCGACGCTGGAGCAGCGGCTGGCCGGCCTCGACACCGAGGAGCGTCGCAAGCTGCTGCTGGACCTGGTCTGCACGCAGGTCGCGGCCGTCCTCGGGCACGCCGGGCCGGAGTCCGTCGAGGCCGAACGGGCCTTCAAGGAGCTCGGGTTCGACTCGCTGACCGGTATCGAGCTGCGGAACCGGATGAACGCGGCCACCGGCCTGCGGCTGTCCGCTACGCTGGTGTTCGACTACCCGACGCCGGCCGCCCTCACCGAGCTGCTGCTGGCCGAGATCGTCCCGGCTCCGGCCGCCTCCGTCCAGCCGCTGCTGGCCGAACTCGACCGTCTGGAGGCGGCGTTCGGGGCGGCGCCGGTCCCCGACGGTGAGTTGCGCGGAGCCCTGGCGGCCCGGCTGCAGGCGATGCTGGGCAAGCTCTCCGTCCCCGCGGCGCCGACGGGCGGGGCAGTGGCCACCGAGCAGCTCAAGGCGGCCTCCGACGACGAGCTCTTCGCCTTCATCAACGACCAGCTCGGCCGGTCCCAGGAGGGCAACTGACCACCTGGGACGAGAAGTCGAGCCTGAGGAGTAGTTGACCTGGCCCTGGCTCGGGCGCCGCGCGCGTCCGGGCCAGGGCCGTCTCCCGTTCCACCGGATGTCCCTTCCGCGGCATCCCCTATCCGACCGTCAGAAAAGACTACGATCACCGGTGATAACTCAACACGACAACAAACGTTTGACCGTCCCGCCGGCGGCGGGAGTCGTCACCGATCCCGGGCGTTACAGCCGGGACGTGACGGCGATGGAGTGGGCCTTCCTGGGCCTGCGGCCGGCACTGTGCCTCGTCCAGCACGTGGTGGAGGGCGAAGGCGCGCTGTCCGCCGACGAACTCGCCGAGGCGATGGCGATCGCCGCCGAGGCCTCCCCGGGCATGCGGCTGGTGCGCGAGGGCCGGCGGTGGGTGGACAGCGGCATCGCGCCGGCGCTGCACGTGCTGGAAGCCGGCGCCTTCGACCGCGAGCGCCTCGACAGCCCGGCGCTGCACCGGGAGCTGGACGGCACCGGCGCGACCTGCGAGGTGGTGGTGGTCCCCGGGACGCCGACCACGCTGGTCTTCCGCGCCTTCCACGGCATCACCGACGCCCGCGGCCTGCTGCTGTGGATCACCGACGTCTTCCGGGTCCTGCGCGGCGAGCCGCCACTGGGCCACGACGCCACCCTCAACCACCACGAACTGGCCCAGAGCCTGCTCCCGCCCGGTACCGAGCCGCGGACGGCGCCCGTCTCCAAGCTCGAGTGGCCCTCCCTGGTGGGCAGCCCCGCGCCGCACTCGCCCCGGCTGCTCTGGCGCCGGCGCACGGTCGACGGCCGCCACCCGGCGTCGGTGGCCAAGGTGGCCGCCGCGCTCGCCGCGAGCACCGAGACCGGAGACGGCCGGTTCTTCGTCCCGGTCGACCTGCGCCGCCACGCCCCCGAGTCGCGCTCCACCGCCATGCTGGTGCACGCGCTGCGAGTGGACGTCGCCGCCGGGGAGGACTGGCAGGAGGTGCAGCAGCGGCTGCTCGGCTCGCTCGCCGAACGGGCGGAGCTGGCCCTGCCGTTCGCCTCCTGGCTGCTGAAGATGCCGGTGCCGCTGATGAAGGTGATCAACACCGGGATCGACCGGGCCGCCTGGCGCAAGCGCCGCTACCACGCCAGCGCCTACCTCTCGCAGCTCGGTGGCTTCGACCACGACGAGCTGTCCACCGATGACTTCCGGACCACCGCCGTCTACTCGCTCGGTGGTGTCAGCCCCGGCGGCCCGCCGGAGATCGACCTGATGGAGAGTCCCGGGCGCACCGAGATCACCGTCGCCTGGCACGACGAGCCCGGCATGGCCGAGCGGGCCGAAGCCCTACTGGAGACCGTCGCGGACGCGCTCTCCCCGTTAGCCCACCGCGAGTGGGCCGGCAACCACACCGACCGTCCGCTGCCCTCCGAACGCTCGGTGGTCGAGCTCTTCCGCGAACAGGTCGAGCGAACTCCCGACCGCATCGCCCTCAGCGGCCCCGAGGGCAAGGTGACCTACGCGGAGCTGAGCCGCCGCGCGGACGCCGTCGCCGCCGAACTGCGCCGCCAGGGCGCCGGACCCGGCACGGTGGTCGGCCTGCTGGCGGACCGTACGGTGGCCGCGGTGGCCGGGCTCTGGGGCGTGCTGCGGGCCGGCGCCGCCTACCTGCCGCTGGACACCCGCCACCCCGACGCGCGGATCGCCGACCTGCTCACCGACGCCGGCAGCGCCCTCTGCCTGGTGGCACGCCCCTACGACGAGCGTGACTGCGTCCCCACCGGCTGCCGCCCGCTGATCCTGGACGACCTGGCCCTGGACGGCACCACCCCCGAGGAGTTCCAGGACGCGATCATCGATCCGTCGGACCTCTGCTACGTCATCTACACCTCCGGGTCGACCGGTCGGCCGAAAGGTGTTCAGATCGAGCACCGCAGTCTGGTCAACTACCTGCACTGGGGCACCCGCGAGTTCGGGGTGGACGCCGACACCCGGCTGCCGTTGGTCACCTCGCTCTCCTTCGACGTCACGGGCACCTCGATCTTCCTGCCGCTGGTGGTCGGCGGCGAGGTGATCCTGATGCGGGCGGAACCCACCCACCTCTCGCTCCGCGACCTGCTGGAGGACTCCGGCGCCAACACCCTGAACCTGACCCCCTCCCACCTCGACCTGATCGGCCGCCTCGACCTGGCGCCCACCGGCTACCGCGCGGTGATCGTGATCGGTGAGCAGCTGCGGGTGGAGGTCGCCGCCCGGGCGCAGGAGATGTTCGGGCCCGACTGTCGGATCATCAACGAGTACGGGCCGACCGAGGCGACCATCGGCTGCACCGCGCACACCTTCGACCCGGTGCGGGACGCCCACGGCACGGTCGTGCCGATCGGCCTGCCGGCCGACAACACCACTGCCCACCTGCTCGACGAGGACCGGCGGTACGTCGCCCCCGGCGAGATCGGCGAGCTGTACCTGGGCGGCGCGCAGCTCGCCCGCGGCTATCTCGGGCGGCCCGACCTCAACCGGGAGCGCTTCGTCCGTCTCGCCGACGGCACCCGGGTCTACCGCACCGGCGACCTGGTCCGCACCCTGCCCTCGGGCGAGCTGGAGTGCGTCGGGCGGATCGACGACCAGGTCAAGGTGCGCGGCCACCGGGTGGAGCCCGCGGAGGTGGCCCAGGCCCTGGAGGAGCACCCGGCCGTGGATCGGGCCGTGGTGATCGCCCGGGCACGCCCCGGCCGCCCGGGCAAGGCCCTCTACGGGTACGTGCTGACCAACGCGGCCGTCACCGAGGGCGAGTTGGCCGAGCACCTGGCCGGCCGGCTGCCCTCGTACATGCTGCCCGCGGCCATTCTGGTGCTCTCCGAACTGCCCTACACCGTGAGTGGCAAGATCGACGCGCGTGCCCTGCCCGACCCGTTCGCCGACGCACCCGGGGCCACCGCGGACCCCGGGAGCGACCAGGCGGCAGCGGTGGACCCCGTCGAGGAGGCGGTGGCCGGGATCTGGGCCCGCACCCTCGGCGTGCCACGCTCCCGCCTCGACGGGACGGCCGACTTCCACCGCCTGGGTGGGGACTCGGTGGCACTGCTCGCGATGCTCGCCGGCGTCTGCGGCGAGGTGCTGGAGCCCGGCCAGGAGGAGGCGTTCATGTCCCACCTGGCCTCGATCCTGCGTGAGCCCACCCTCGCCCGGGTGGCCGGCCTGGCCCGCGCCGACCGGCGGCCCTGACCGTACCCGCGCGCCGCACCGCCGGGGGGGGGGGGGGGGGGG
Organism: Kitasatospora sp. NPDC024654; assembly: GCF_055559155.1. Lineage (NCBI taxonomy): Bacteria > Bacillati > Actinomycetota > Actinomycetes > Kitasatosporales > Streptomycetaceae > Kitasatospora > Kitasatospora sp. NPDC024654. Next base: position 9,177 of record NZ_JBVHLF010000123.1, on the reverse strand, counting down.
GGGGGGGGGGGGGGGGGGGGGGGGGGGGGTGGGGGGGGGGGAGGGGGGGGGGGGGGGAGGCGAGCATAGTA
>NZ_JBVHLF010000123.1:0-9098 GCF_055559155.1 Kitasatospora sp. NPDC024654 | reverse complement strand
GTCCCCCCCCCCCCCCCCCCCCCCCCCCCCCCCCCCCCCCCCCCCCCCCCCCCCCCCCCCCCCCCCCCCCCCCCCCCCCCCCCCCCCCCCCGGTCCCGGGGGGCGGTCGACGGCCTGCTCACAGGGCTCGTCCGGCGGGTGGGGGCGGCCGGGTCGCCCCAGCTCCTAGGGGCCGGATAGGGGTTGAGGGTCAGTCGGAACGCCACCCATCATCTCGGATAGCGAAATGCGATAGGCGACCTGGGCGAAGCTCCCGTCGCCTGAGGTCGCCGAGGACTCCGGTCGGTGGCCGCTGCATGCCGTCGGGGTCATTGCTGCGAATTCCTGTCGGTGAGATCCGTCGAAGCGCGACGTGAGCCGACTGGATGCGTTGAAGAGGTGGGCAATTAGATGGCGAATGAAGAGACGCTTCGTGACTACCTCAAGTGGGTGACCGCCGACCTGGCGCAGACCCGCCAGCGCCTCCAGGAGGTGGAGAGCACCGACCACGAACCCATCGCGATCGTCGGCATGGCCTGTCGCCTCCCCGGCGACGTCGGCTCGCCCGAGGAGCTGTGGCAGCTGGTCAGCGAGGGACGGGACGCCGTCGACGGGTTCCCCGTCAACCGTGGCTGGGACGTCGAGAACCTCTACCACCCGGACCCCGACCACCCGGGCACCTCGTACGTCAACGTGGGCGGCTTCCTGCACGGGGCCACCGAGTTCGACCCGGCGTTCTTCGGCATCTCGCCGCGTGAGGCGATGGCGATGGACCCCCAGCAGCGGCTGCTGCTGGAGACCTCCTGGGAGGCCTTCGAGCGCGCCGGCATCGACCCGGTTACCCTGCGGGGCAGCCGGACCGGCGTCTTCGCCGGTGTCATCTACCACAACTACGCCGCCCGCCTGCACGCCGTGCCGGAGGGCGTCGAGGCGTTCCTGGGCACCGGCAGCTCGGCCAGCATCGCCTCCGGTCGGGTCGCCTACGCGCTGGGCCTGGAGGGCCCGGCGCTCACCATCGACACCGCCTGCTCCTCCTCGCTGGTCGCCCTGCACCTGGCCGTGCAGTCGCTGCGGCGCGGCGAGTCCACGCTGGCCCTGGCCGGCGGTGTGACCGTCATGTCCACCCCCGACGCCTTCGTCGACTTCAGCCGCCAGCGCGGCCTGGCCGCCGACGGCCGCTGCAAGGCGTTCTCCGCCGAGGCCGACGGCACCGGCTGGGGTGAGGGCGTCGGCATGCTGCTGCTGGAGCGCCTCTCCGACGCGGAGCGCAACGGCCACCCGGTGCTGGCCGTCGTGCGCGGCACCGCCGTCAACCAGGACGGCGCCAGCAACGGCTTGACCGCCCCGAGCGGCCCCGCGCAGCAGCGGGTGATCCGGCAGGCGCTGGAGAACGCCCGGCTGACCGCCCAGCAGGTCGACGTCGTCGAGGCGCACGGCACCGGCACCACGCTGGGCGACCCGATCGAGGCCCAGGCGCTGCTGGCCACCTACGGCCAGGACCGCCCCGAGGACCGCCCGCTGTGGCTGGGCTCGGTGAAGTCCAACATCGCCCACACCCAGGCAGCGGCCGGCGTGGCCGGGGTCATCAAGATGGTGATGGCGATGCGGCACGGGCGGCTGCCGCGCACCCTGCACGCCGACGCGGCCTCGCCGGTGGTCGACTGGAGCGCCGGCGCGGTCCGGCTGCTCTCCACCGAGCAGGAGTGGCCCGAGCACGAGGAGCCGCGCCGCGCCGGCGTGTCCTCCTTCGGCTTCAGCGGCACGAACGCGCACGCCATCCTGGAGCAGGCACCGGCCCCGGCGCAGGAGCCCGAGCGGAGCGCGAACGCGCCGCGCACCCCGGTGGTGCCCTGGGTCCTGTCGGGCCGCACCGCGCAGGCGCTCGGTGATCAGGCCGAGCGGCTGCTGGCGCACCTGGACGCCGAGCCCGAGCTGGCCGCCGCCGACGTCGCCTACTCGCTGGCCACCTCCCGCGCCGCCTTCGAGCACCGCGCCGTCCTGGTCGGTGCCGACCGCGCCGAACTGCGCGAGGCACTCGCCGCGTTGGTGCGCGGCGAGGCCAACGTGCCGCAGGGCACCACCGGTTCGGCCGGCAAGGTGGCCTACCTGCTGGCGGGGCAGGGCAGTCAGCGCCTCGGCATGGGTGCCGAACTGTACGACGCGTTCCCGGTGTTCGCCCAGGCCTACGACGCGGTCTGCGCCGGGCTGGACCCCTACCTGGAGCGGCCGCTCAAGCAGGCCGTGGCCGACCCCGAGCTGATCCACCAGACCGGCTACACCCAGCCCGCGCTGTTCGCCCTCGAGGTGGCGCTGTTCCGCCTGGTCGAGTCCTGGGGCGTGCGCCCCGACCTGCTGGCCGGTCACTCGATCGGCGAGCTGGCCGCCGCCCACGTCTCCGGCGTGCTCTCGCTCGGCCACGCCGCCGCCCTGGTCGCCGCGCGCGGCCGGCTGATGCAGCAACTGCCCGCCGGCGGCGCGATGATGGCCGTGCGGGCGAGCGAGGAGGAGGTGCTGCCGCTGCTGGCCGGCCGGGCCGGTGAGATCGGCATCGCCGCCGTCAACGGGCCCGCCTCCGTGGTGATCTCGGGCACCGAGCAGGCCGTCCTGGAGGTGGCCGAGCAACTGGCCGCCCAGGGCCGCAAGACCCGGCGGCTCACCGTGAGCCACGCGTTCCACTCGCCGCTGATGGACGGCATGCTGGAAACCTTCCGCGCGGTCGCCGAGCGCCTGACCTACGCCGCGCCGCGCATCCCGATCGTCTCCACCCTCACCGGCCGGCTCGCCACCGCCGAGGAGCTGTGCTCGCCGGACTACTGGGTGCGGCACGTGCGGGAGGCCGTCCGCTTCCACGACGCGGTGCTGGCCCTGGAGAACGAGGGCGCGCGCACCTTCCTGGAGCTCGGCCCCGACGGCACCCTCACCGCCCTGGCCCAGGAGTGCGCCACCCGCGAGGCCGCCTTCACCCCGGTGCTGCGCCCCGCCCGCCCGGAGGCGCAGACCTTCACCGCCGGTGCCGCCCAGCTCTTCGCCCGTGGCGTCAGGCTGGACTGGCCGGCGGTCTTCGCCGGCCTCGGCGCCCGCCGGGTCGACCTGCCCACCTACGCCTTCCAGCACGAGGCCTACTGGATCGACCGGTCGGCCCCGCTGCCCGCCGACGCCCGCGCGATCGGTCTCGGCTCGGCCGACCACCCGTTGCTGGGCGCCGCGGTGGCGCTGGCCGACAGCGACGGCTTCTTCTTCTCCGGCCGTCTCTCCCTCGCCACCCACCCCTGGCTGGCCGACCACGCGGTGGCCGGCTCGGTGCTGCTGCCCGGCACCGCCTTCGTCGAGCTGGCGATCCGCGCCGGCGACCACGTCGGCTGCGACCGGCTGGAGGAGCTGACCCTGGAGGCACCCCTGGTGCTGCCCGAAGCGGGCGGCGTCCAGGTGCAGTTGTGGGTCGGCCAGGCCGACCCGGCGGGCCTGCGCCCGCTGACCGTCTACTCCCGTCCCGAGGACGGTGCCGACGACGAGCCGTGGACCCGGCACGCCGACGGCCTGCTCGGCAGCACGGCCGCCGCACCCGAGGTCGGCTTCGACGCGGCCAGCTGGCCGCCCGCCGACGCCCACCCGGTCGACCTGGCCGACTTCTACCAGGCCCTCACCGAGGCCGAGTTCGGCTACGGCCCGACCTTCCGCGGCCTGCGCGCGGCCTGGGTGCGCGGCCAGGAGGTCTTCGCCGAGGTCGCCCTGCCCGAGGAGAGCGCCGCCGACGCCGCCGGCTTCGGCCTGCACCCGGCACTGCTCGACGCCGCCCTGCACGCCACCGCGCTGCACGGCGCCGGGGCCGCCGAGAGCGAGCAGCCCGCCCAGGGCCGCCTGCCGTTCTCCTGGAGCGGGGTGACGCTGCACGCGGTCGGTGCCGCCGCCCTGCGGGTGCGGATCGCCCCCGCGGGCCCCGACGCGGTGTCGCTGGCCGCTGTGGACGGCGCCGGCACGCTGGTCTCCACGGTGGAGAGCCTGATCCTGCGGCCGCTCACCCCCGAGCAGCTGACCGGCGGGGACAGCCGTGCCGCCGCGCTCGCCGACGCCCTCTTCGCCCCGGCCTGGACCACCCTCACGCTGCCCGACGGCGCCGGCACCCCGGCCGAGCGGCACACCGTGGTCGGCACCGACCGGCTGGGCCTGGCCGCCGGGCTGCTGGCCGCCGGCCATGGCGTCGACACCCCGCAGCACCTGGCCGCCCTGGCCGCCCGCCTGGACGGCGACGACCACGCGCCCGGCACGCTCTACCTGCCGATCGGCGCCGGCACCGGTGCCTCGCACTCCGCGCGGGAGGTGCGCGAGGCCGTGCACCGTGCGCTGGAGCTGCTGCAGACGTGGCTGGGCGAGGAGGCGTTCGCGGATTCGCGGTTGGTCGTGGTGACGCGTGGTGCGGTGGCCGCCGGTGACGGTGAGGACGTCCGTGACCTGGCCTCGGCTGCCGTGTGGGGTCTGGTGCGTTCGGCGCAGTCGGAGAATCCGGGCCGGATCGTGCTGGTGGACCTGGACGAGGAGGCCGGTTCGCTGGGCGCCCTGTCGCGGGCGGTCGACAGCGGGGAGCCGCAGCTCGCGCTGCGCGCCGGTGTGGCCCTCGCGCCACGCCTGGCGCGGGTGCGGGCGGGCGCTGAGGGCGTCCCGCCGGCGCTGGACCCCGAGGGCACCGTGCTGCTGACCGGGGCCACCGGCACCCTCGGTGGCCTGTTCGCCCGCCACCTGGTCACCGAGTACGGTGCGCGCCGGCTGCTGCTGGTCTCGCGCCGCGGCGCCGAGGCCCCCGGTGCCGCCGAACTCGCCGCCGAACTCGGCGAGCTGGGCGCCGAGGTGACCCTCGCCAGCTGCGACGTGGCCGACCGCGAGGCGCTCGCCGGACTGCTCGGCTCGCTGGAGCACCCGCTGACCGCCGTGGTGCACACCGCCGGCGTGCTGGACGACGGCATCATCTCCTCGCTCACCCCCGAGCGGGTCGACACCGTGCTGCGACCCAAGGTGGACGCCGCGCTCAACCTGCACGAGCTGACGAAGGGCCAGGCGCTGGCCGCCTTCGTGCTGTTCTCCTCCGCCTCCGGCGTCCTCGGCGCGGCCGGCCAGGGCAACTACGCCGCCGCCAACGCCTACCTCGACGCCCTCGCCCAGCACCGCCGCGCGGCCGGCCTGCCGGCCACCTCGCTGGCCTGGGGCCTGTGGGCGGGCGGCATGGCCGGCACCCTGGACGAGGCCGACGTGCAGCGGATGACCCGCAGCGGCGTCGCCCCCCTCACCACCGAGCTGGGCCTGGCCCTCTTCGACGCCGCGCTCGGCCAGCCCGCCGCCACCCTCGTCCCGATCCGGCTGGACGCGGCTGGCCTGCGCCGCCAGGCCCGCACCGGCCAGCTGCCCGCCGTCCTGACCGGCCTGGTCCGCACCCCGGCCCGCCGGCTGGCCGCCGCCGGCACCACCGCCGCCGGCACCTCGCTGGTCAAGCGGCTGCTCCTGCTGGACGAGGAGGAGCAGCAGCGCGAACTGCTGGAACTGGTCCGTTCCCAGGTCGCCCAGGTGCTCGGCCACGCGGGCGCGCACGTCGTCGACCCGGCCAAGGCCTTCCGGGAGACCGGCTTCGACTCGCTCACCTCGGTCGAGCTGCGCAACCGCCTGAACACCGCGGCCGGCGTGCGGCTGCCGGCCACCGTGGTCTTCGACTACCCGACGCCCGCCGCGCTCGCCGGCTACCTCTTCACCGAGGCGCTGGGTCTGGGCGAGGCCACCGCCGAGGCCACGCCCGTCGCGGCGGTGGCCCTCACCGACGATCCGATCGCCATCGTCGGCATGGCCTGCCGCTACCCGGGCGGCGTGCGCTCGCCCGAGGACCTGTGGCGGATGATCGCCGCCGGCACCGACGGCATCTCGTCGTTCCCCACCGACCGTGGCTGGGACGTGGAGAACCTCTACCACCCGGACCCGGACCACCCCGGCACCTCGTACACCAGCGAGGGCGGCTTCCTGCACAACGCCAGCGAGTTCGACCCGGCCTTCTTCGGCATCTCGCCGCGCGAGGCGCTGGCCATGGACCCGCAGCAGCGCCTGCTGCTGGAGACCTCCTGGGAGGCCTTCGAGCGCGCCGGCATCGACCCGGAGACCGTGCGCGGCAGCCGGACCGGCGTCTTCGCCGGCATCATGTACCACGACTACATCTCCCGCCTGCCCGCCATCCCGCCGGGCGTCGAGGGCTACCTCGGCACCGGCAACTCGGGCAGCATCGCCTCCGGCCGGGTCTCCTACGTGCTCGGCCTGGAGGGCCCGGCGGTCACCGTCGACACCGCCTGCTCCTCCTCGCTGGTCGCCCTGCACTGGGCGATCCAGGCGCTGCGCACCGGCGAGTGCTCGCTGGCGCTGGCCGGTGGTGCGACCGTGATGGCCGCCCCCAGCACCTTCGTCGACTTCAGCCGCCAGCGCGGCCTGGCCCGTGACGGGCGCTGCAAGTCCTTCTCCGACGACGCGGACGGCACCGGCTGGGCCGAGGGCGCCGGCATGCTGCTGATCGAGCGCCTGTCGGACGCCCGCCGCAACGGTCACCCCGTACTGGCGATCGTGCGCGGCTCGGCGATCAACCAGGACGGCGCCAGCAACGGCCTGACCGCCCCCAACGGCCCCTCGCAGCAGCGCGTGATCAAGCAGGCGCTGGCCTCGGCGGCGCTCACCGCGGACCAGATCGACCTGGTCGAGGCGCACGGCACCGGTACCACCCTGGGTGACCCGATCGAGGCGCAGGCGCTGCTGGCCACCTACGGCCGGGAGCGTGCGGCCGACCGGCCGCTGTGGCTCGGCTCGGTCAAGTCGAACCTGGGGCACACCCAGGCCGCGGCCGGCGTCGCCGGCATCATCAAGGTCGTCATGGCGATGCGGCACGGTGTGCTGCCGAAGACCCTGCACGTCACCGAGCCGTCCACGCATGTGGACTGGACCGAGGGCGCGGTCGAGCTGCTGACCGAGGCCCGCGAGTGGCCGCAGACCGGCCGCCCGCGCCGGGCCGGCGTCTCCTCCTTCGGCATCAGCGGCACCAACGCGCACACCATCATCGAGGAGCCGCCCGCGGCGCGCGGCGCCGCGGCCACCCAGCCGGACCCGGTGGCCCCCGCGCGCGTGCTGCCCGTGGTGCTGTCGGCCAAGAGCCCCGAGGCACTGCGCGCGCAGGCCGAGCGGCTGCGTGAACACCTGCGCGAGCGGCCCGAGTCCTCGTTGCTCGACGTCAGCTGGTCACTCGCCACCACGCGTGGCGCCTTCGAGCACCGTGCTCTGCTGCCGGTCGCCGAACGCGAGCTGCTCGACGTGGAGTTGGCCGCGCTGGCGGCCGGCGGACCGGCGGCGCGCGCGGTGCTGGGGACGGCCGGGTCGGCGGGCCGGACGGCGTTCCTGTTCACGGGTCAGGGCAGCCAGCGGGCTGGTATGGGTGCGGAGTTGTACGAGGCGTTCCCGGTGTTCGCCGAGGCGTTCGACGCGGTCTGTGCGGAGCTGGACCGGCGCCTGGACCGGCCGTTGAAGGATGTCGTCTTCGCGGGCGAGCGGATCGACGAGACGGCGTACACCCAGCCGGCGCTGTTCGCGGTCGAGGTGGCCCTGTTCCGGCTCGTCGAGTCCTGGGGCGTCCGCCCGGACTTCCTGGCGGGTCACTCGATCGGTGAGCTGGCCGCCGCGCACGTCGCGGGTGTGCTCTCGCTGGGCGATGCCGCGACCCTGGTGGCGGCGCGTGGTCGGCTGATGCAGCAACTGCCGGCCGGTGGTGCGATGGTGGCCGTGCAGGCGGCCGAGGACGAGGTGCTGCCGCTGCTGGCCGGTCGGGAGGCCGAGTTGGGTCTCGCGGCGGTCAACGGGCCGTCCTCGGTGGTGCTTTCGGGCGCCGAGGCGGCCGTGCTGGAGGTCGCGGGCAAGCTGGCCGAGCAGGGTCGCAAGACCCGGCGGCTCACGGTGAGCCATGCGTTCCACTCGCCGTTGATGGAGCCGATGTTGGAGGAGTTCCGCACGGTCGTGGCGGGTCTGACCTTCCACGCGCCGCGGATCCCGATCGTCTCGACGCTGGACCAGGAGGCCGACCTCACCACCCCCGACTACTGGGTGCGCCACGTCCGCGAGGCCGTGCGCTTCCGCGACGCCGTCGCGACCCTGGAGGGGCGAGGTGTCCGCACCTTCCTGGAGTTGGGTCCGGACGGGACGCTGTCCGCGCTCGGCCAGGAGTGCGTGACCGAGGACGCGGTGTTCGTACCGGTGCTGCGCCGTGACCGGGTGGAGGCGGAGACCTTCACCGCCGCTCTGGCTCAGCTCTTCGTACGGGGTGGCAGGCTGGACTGGGAGGCGGTCTTCGCCGGGCTCGGTGCCCGGCGCGTCGACCTGCCCACCTACGCCTTCCAGCACGAGCGCTACTGGCTGGAGGCGCCGCCGATCCTGGTGGGCGAGGCGGCAGCCGCGCAGCTCGGCCTCGACCTGGCCGAGCACCCGCTGCTGGGTGCCTTTGTGGGCCTGGCCGACGCCGACGGCCTGCTCTTCACCGCGCGACTGGCGGTGGACACCCACCCGTGGCTGGCGGACCACGCGGTGGCCGAGACCGTGCTGCTGCCGGGTACGGCCTTCGTCGAGCTGGCGATCCGGGCCGGCGACCAGGTCGGCTGCGGGCTGCTGGAGGAGCTGACGCTGGAGGCGCCGCTCGTCCTGCCCGAGCGCGGCGGCGTCCAGGTGCAGGTTTCGGTGGGCGCGCCCGACGAGGCCGGCCGGCGCCAGCTGTCGGTGTTCTCCCGGGCGGAGGACGCGCTCGCCGTGGGGGCACCCCCCAGCCTCCAGGCTGGGGGAGAACCGTGGACGCGGCATGCGGCCGGTCTGCTGGCGGAGGGCGAGCGGGCGCCGGACTTCGAGCTGGCGCAGTGGCCGCCGGCCGGCGCGGAGCCGGTCTCCGTCGAGTCGGTGTACGCCGATTTCGCCCTGGCCGGGTTCGGTTATGGTCCGGTGTTCCAGGGCCTGCGGGCGGCCTGGCGTCGGGACGGTGAGTTGTTCGCCGAGGTGGTGTTGCCGGAGGAGAGCCGGTCGGAGGCGGGTCTGTTCGGTCTGCACCCGGCGCTGCTGGATGCCGCGTTGCA
>NZ_JBVHLF010000122.1:0-15708 GCF_055559155.1 Kitasatospora sp. NPDC024654 | reverse complement strand
CAGGGAGCGTGAATCCCTCGCAGGTGTGCGCCCCGGGAGCGAGCCAGCGCACACCTCAACCGTGATCGGCTACACCACACAGCGGGACGCCATCCCAGCCCCAGTCCTACGGAGCTGGAGCCGACAGCCGGCAACCCGAGGGTAAGCCAGCGCAGTTGATGAAAGGCCGTCATACGCCTCGGCAGCGCGCGCTGACCCCCGTCACACCGGGCCGCGGGGAGACGTCACGCCAGTCTCCATGCCCCGGTCTCGCTGCGCGTCCAGCATCACGAGGTCGGCCTCAGGTGGTTCGAACCATGCGCCTGCCCTCACAACCAGCTCATCAGCGAGTGCCATGACCTGGACGGTGCCGCGAGAGAAGTCCACGGCGACGCCGACTTCGCATCCCAGCGACAGTTGCTGGATCAGGCGCACCGCACGGATCTCCTCGCCCACGAACGGGCTGAGCGGGAAGGCGGGCGGTGCCACGCTGACCGTGACGTGTCCGTACTCGCCCATGTCGTACGGGCCGTGGGGCTCGTCGATGCTCAGCTCAAGGATGTGGTCGAGCGTGTGGAACCGCACGGGGCCGAGTCCGTCCAGGCGAAGCCACATGTGAACGAGCTCCGGCTCCTGATCGGCAAAGTGGTACCAGGAGCAGATCACGTCTTCCACATGCCGGCAACGGAGGTCTTCGGGGTCAATCAGCATGCGCTTCTACCCTCGCTTGTCGGGTTGGGCAGCGGATCAGCTGCCGAAGCGCAGCCGTCGGTAGCGCTCCCACAGCTCCGGGCGGTCGGCCTTGCCGAAGTACATATCCAGGAGCATCTCCAGGAAGGTGCCCTCTGCCTCGTCGGTCCCACGCCGGTACCTGTCACGAGCGGACTCCACCCAGGCGCTCACCGGCCGCCAGCCGCCTGAGGCCGGCTCGACGGCGACTTCGAAGACGCAGTGGCCGGTCCAGCTGCGGCACAGCAGGAGCCGGTCGCCTTCGAGGTAGGCGTTCCATTTCTCCTCCATGGCCTGCGCACGGATGCCGTGGCGGATCCGCTGCCACTGGCCGGGCGTCCACACCAGGTCCGGAGTCCGGATCGGCTTCGGGCTCTTGATCGGTATCGTCTGCGGGAAGTCCATGCGGCTTGCGTCGGCGCCGAGCCGAGCGGGCTTCAGCCACCCGGGCAACGGTTCCACGGTGTCGTACCAGGTCCTCGGGATGCCCTGCATGCCAAGGCGGGCTGCAAGGATTCCGCCCACGATCGCGCAGGTGGTGTCGACATCCCCGCCCGCAGAGGCCGTCGCCCACAGCGCGGACTCGAGGTCATCGAGGTGCCTGGCCGCGCACCACAGGGTGAACGGCACTGTGTCCACCGCGCTAACCTGCCGCCCGTTGCCGAGCCGGTGAGCGGCCAACTCCACATGCGGCTGGTCGACCAGATCGAGCGCCTCGGCCACGCCCTCGCGGACCTTTCCCGCCGGAGTCAGCTCCAGCACAGGCTGCAACAACTCCCGTGGCGCGATGCCGCGGCCACGACTGCGTGCGGCACAGGCGGCCGCGACCGCGACCGCGACAGCTCCGGACACCGCCTCCGGGTGAGTGTGCGTGACCCCGGCCGAACGGGCGGCCTGCCACGCGGCCTCCTCCAGGTCCACAGCGAACCAAGCCCCCAGCGGCGCCACCCGCATAGCGGCCCCATTGCCGAAAGACCCCTGCCCGTCGAACAGTCCGGCGGCGAGATCCTGCCACGAGCCGCCCTCACGGATCTGCCGGAGGAGCCGGTTCATCGCCGGGCCGTACCCACGGTCGAAGTCGTGCCGCCGCGCGAAGGACTGCGCCAAGTCCCACTGGTCCACCGTGCCCCTGAGCCGCAGCACGCCGTACACCGAGCAGGCCATCTCGGTGTCATCCGTCCACGGCCACGATCCGGCCGGGAGTCGGTGCTCGCGCAGAGCGGGCAGGTTCTCGGGAACGAAGAACTGGGCGCCGAACGCATCACCGACGGCCAATCCATACAGAGAGTCGCGCGCGGCGGCGCGGTGATCGAAGAGAGGCAGCGAGGTCGGGGAGGGGGACTGATCAGTCATCACCGGGCATCATGCCAACAACGGCGCTGGCGAACCAGCGGATTCCCCAGCGATCCGCAAGCTCCAACTGACTGCAAGACGGCTGACCTACAGGCACCCGGGCGCGCCGGTCGCGTTGAACCGGATGACCGATCGGAGCAAAAGATCGAGGAACTCCCGGAGGCCGTCGGCGACCTGGTCGAACTCCTCCGCATCGAAGGACGCCGCCCTTGATCGATGGATCACGCCGCTCCGATCGATGACGAACAGCCTTCCTCCACCGTCCGACGCGAACACCACACCGTGCGAAGAACCGGCCGTCGGGCTGGACACGATGTCCTGTGCGACGCAGTCGTACGCCACATCGCGCGCAGAATGAACGAAGTAGCCGTTGCCCACGTCCGGCAAGCTCACCTCCCCAACCTGGCCGTAGAACAGAGCCAGGTCGTCGAGATACGGGAAACCGGTCCGCAATGCGGCGGGCAGCGCGGCGGTCCTCGCCATCGGCAAGCCTGGCCTCGTTCTTACCCGGCGGATACCCATACTTCCCCTCGAACGTCGCCGTCGTCGCGGCCACGGCGTCCGCCATCTCACCGCACCATCGCACCAACCATTCGGCTGACGAAACGAGTTGACCCACGCGTGTCCTTCCATCATCCGCGCCAGACTGGCCTGTTCTCCGCGCCGACCGCAGCAGATTAGCGCTGACACCGCGAGCGGCGAGAAGGTCCACCGTCGACCGGGCGGGGTCGAATTCGGCAGCGGGATTCGCTTCCGCCACTTCGTCGGCGCCCATCTATCTGTCCAGGTGGTGCACTGCAGTCAGTAGCACAGCGTCAGGCCGGCAGCACCGAAGCCGTGCTGCGCGGCGTGGCGAAGCACGCGTAGCGGGCCCTCAACCAGCTCATCGAGGTCGCGGTCGGTTCCGTCGGTCATCCCGCCCAGCCAGTCACGGATGCGTTCCGCGACGCTGCCGCGGCGTTCCGGTGAGAGGGCGAGTGCGGCCTCCGCCCCTGGAAGTGCCGCACGGACGTCGGCGGCGTCGAGCAGGAAGTCGCCGCACCAACCGGGGAGCTGAGACATCGCCTCCGGGCCGAGGGCGTAGTCGAGCGCCGCTAGCGGGTCGCCCTTACGGACCGAGGCGCAGAAGAGGTCGACGCCCTCGTGCTGGGGAACGAGATGCAGAAGCTCCTCCTTGATCGCCTCATGTCGGTCGTCCGCCGGACGCATGGCGTCGATGACGTCTTGCAGTCGAAGCGCCTCCTGCGTGGGCACCGGCCTGTGCGGGCCCGGCTCGAAGAACGACTCCTGTCCGCTCCGCCCCCTCCACCACGCCAGGGCGTCGGCGTACTCGGCGCCAGGGTTTCCGAGCGCAAGGCCCGCCGAGGGCTCCCGTCGCAACCGCGCGACGTCATGGTCCGGCACCACTCCGACCACCCAGAATCCGGTGACGCTCACGGCCTTCTCCTCTCCAAGCTCCCGGTCACCGTCCGGCGCCCGCGCTTACGCGCCCGCAGCGTCGCCGCGGTTGACGTCGAACCGGATGGTCGTGTGCCGGCGCAGGCGCATGGCGGCAGCGCGCTGTTCGAGCTCAACTCCGACGCGAGCGGGATGGGGGCCGTTCGTGTCGGTCACGCGAAAGCCGCTCAGTGGAACAGCGTCGGCGTCCACATCGTCCGGGCGTGGTCGGCCCTCCAGCACGAATCCGGCGAACGCTCGCAGCGCCTCCTCGCCCAGTTCGAGCGGATGGAACGCAAGCGGGTATGGCGGCTGGTCCTCACCCCACCACGGATCGGGTTCAACGGGACGCTCACCGGCCCAGAACGGTGCCTCGAACTCGTAAGGGGCGCCGATGTTCTCGACAATCCCGGTGTCCGGAGAGGCTGAGCGCGCGGACGAGTTCGCCTCTCTCCCAGACCGCGAACGAGAAGGCGTCCGAAACGCTGTGCATGGCGTGGAAGAACACACGGGACCCGCCGCCGGCCTCCAGCACGTGCCGAGGAAGCAGACTCGGACGATGCTGCATGAGCCATCGATCGCAAACGACTGCCACACTTTCGAAACTCGCCGCGTAGCAGAGACCGTCCGGTGGATAGGTGCCGTCCCAGAGTGCAGCGCCTTCAGTCGGTTCCACCGTGCAGCCCGGCCGGATCCGCTGGAGCAGTTCGGCAGCAGCCGCACTGTCCGAGGAGCGCGCAGCCCGAAGGGCTTCCGCAGCATCCCCGTCCGAAAAGATCAACATCGCTGATTTTGCGCCCACACCGCCCACCCTCTTGCTTGCATGGCTCAGCGGAGGCTATCGGGAAGGTCCGACAGACCTCGCTGCCCCGCCCCACCGGGTGGTGTGGCGCGGCTGTGCTGGTACGCCACAGGAGCCGCTGACTCCTTAAAGAGCCGTCGGTCACCAGCTCAAGGTGCTCCTTGGTTTTGGTGCCCGTCGTGCTGACAAGCCGTGCGTGACCAGCCGGAATCTCTGGTGACTTTCCCGTGGGTGAGCCCTACCTTGTCGGGATGACTGGAGCATTGTCGCCGTTCAGCTATGTCGGGCCGCCGGACCTGGCGGTGGAGGGCGCGAACGCCGCGGCCACGGGATGTGGCGTCCGCACGCCCGACGACCTGGACCGTTGGGTGGCGGCGCAGCTCCCGGCCGAGCTTGATGAGCCGTTCACCTACGTTGTTTCCCTGGCGGGCACGCTGCTCTTGGCGCCGCGCCGCAGTGAACACGTGGCGTGCGCCGGCGGGGCGGACGTATTCGCAGCCGGCGAGATCGGCCTCGCTCCCCGGCCGGAAGGCGGCTGGACGGTGAGCGAGGTCAGCAACCTGTCGACCGGATACTGCCCGGACTCCGACTGCTGGCCCGCCGTCGCGCACGCGCTCGACCGGGCCGGCATCGACCGCCCCGACGGATTCACGCACGCGTTCGCATTCCGGCGCTGCCCCGAGTGCGGGCAGAACAACGTGGTCAAGGACGAGGACTTCACCTGCGCAGTCTGCGGCCGGACACTGCCGCAGCGGTGGAACGTCGACCCGATGAACGCCAGGGCTCGCCACTCGGCCGCGGCGGTGATTGATCTCCCGGTGCCGGACGACGAGTCCGCCGAGGCGCTCGCTCGCACCCTGCGCGCGGTGGACAACGAACCATTTCTGCAGGCGGTTTCCGGGCGGCCGGTGCGCTTGCACCATCGCAGCATCGCCACACTGGTGTCCGGCCCGGAGCAAGGCGGGTTCGCACCTGCGGCCGTGCCGACCTGGAGCCTGCTGTTGCGCGCCGTCCATCTCAGCTTCGCCGCCCACCTGCCGCTGAGCCTCTCCCCCGACGTGCTGTGGTTCACGGTGGTGCACGAAGTCGCCGTCCACGTACGGCTCAACGCCGACCTCTACGCTGGCCTCTTCACCGACACCCCCGGGCACCGCCAGGAGATCCAGGTCCGCGACGACAGCCTGCTCGACCCGGAGCCGGACTGGAGCCGGTCCATCCGCCTCGTCCTCGAACCGCTCCGCGAGAAGCTGGACTCCGAGATCACCGACCTGTTCCTGCCCCGCTTCAGCACCACCACGCCCGAGGACGTCTCCTCGGCGCTCGTCGCGCTGATGTCCGTGGTCAGCCCCTATTACCGCTTCGAATGGCTCTCACTCTGCGGCATCCCGCGCATCCGCCTGGAAGGCGGGGCCGACGACTGGAAGCTCCTGTCCCAGCGGGTCCGCGAGCTCGCGTCCTGGTTCGACGGACTGCGTCCGTGGTTCAACGCGCTCTGCCCGGTGCTCGACGAGATCGCGGCAACCGCCGCCGGAGGCCAGGTGGACGAGGACTTCTGGCGGTCCCTCTACAAGTGGGAGTCACGCTCCGGCGGCGACTACGTGTCCGGCTGGATCACGGTCCTCTTCGCCCACACGCAGACCCCGGCAGGACCGAAGCCCAAGGAGTCCTTCCGCTGGCGCCGCGGCGAGCACTACCTGGAGAACGCCTTCCCCTCCCACGTCGCCAAGGTCCCCTTCCGATGGACCCGCCCCGACGGCGTACGCGAGATGCAGTTCGTGGCGGGCATCCTCGGCATCGAGCGCTACGGTGACTACCTCCGGCCCTGTCTCGCCCACGCGGTCACCGAACTCCTCCCCAGCGAGCAGCACCCGTCGGACCACCTCCTCCCCGAAGGCTGGACGCACGCCCGGCTCCGCGCGGCCACCGGCTGCCCCACCGCACAGGCCCTGCCGCTCGACTGGACCGTCCTGGTACCGCCCCAGGACGGGTGGCCCGCGCAGATCACCCCCAGCCACGCCGTCCAGGTCGCCACGTACTGCTACGTGCGCTCGGCAGCCGACGGGACCTGGTACGTGGGAGACCTGCTTCAGGACAGCCGCGAAGTCCTCCTGTTGGAGCGCCTGGGCACCGACCTCAGCGAGGCCCTGCGCCGGATCTGACCGCGGGCACCGGTCAGACGCGGTCCAACTGCCACTGCGACCCACCGCCCGCTCGAGCGCTGCAAAAAGCCGTCGTCAGCGAGGACCGGCGAGTCCTAGCGTGGAACAGGTGACCGTCTTCCTCTGCCGCGCGTGCGGACAGCCCCTCACCGGGCCGCTACGGAGCCTCGACGAACTGCCCGAGCAGCGCTACGCGGACCAGGACGAGGGCGACCAGCCGGGGGTCACCATGGCCCGCGGCACCTACGCCATCGATCCCGAACCCTTCGGCGCCCCGTACGTCGTCCCAAGCGCCCCCGCCCCCTACGCACCTGCGAACATCCGCCTCCCCGGCGGCCCTTGCGGCACGTTCGTACTGCACCCCGAAGACACCGCTGGCTTGCTTCCCCACCCCGACCCACGCCGTGACGTCGGCTGCTGCGGACCCGACGGCATGAATGGCAGCAACCGCATCTGCCCGTGCGGTGCGGAGGTCGCCACATTGGTCGCCGACTGCTGGACCTACCAGGAGCTTCGACTCGACCCCGAGCACGTCCGAACCGAGCCGTAAGCCGATCCCCACGCCGACACGCGTGTGCGTCACTGGCCTGACAAGGGCCCGGCGCTGTCATCCGCTCCGGAGCCGCAGTTGGCCGGTGATCGTCGGGTCTGTGATCTCGGTGTCCCTGGCCAGCATGAGGGCCTTGCTCAGGACGATCGCGAGGGTGCGGTCGCCTTCGAAGGGCAGGGTGACCGGCATCGTGCCGGCCTTGCCGTCACTGCCGGGGACGATGCACAGGTACGTGTCGTCCGGGGACATGAGGATGTTCCCGGAACCCAGGTGGATCTTGTAGCTGTGGAGGTCGCCGCGGACGTGCAGGAAACGGCCTTCGACGTGGCAGCGCTCACCGACGGCCAGCCGGGGAAGCAGCCGAGCCAGGATCTCCCCACGCCCCCGGGCGGTCTCGGACAGTTCTCCGAAGCCGTACGAGGTCCAGTACTCCCTGAAACGTCCATCCGGCCCGCCGTCGCTCCAGGTGGGATCGTTGCCCACGCTGGCGACGCCGACGAACAGATCGACGTCCCGCAGCACCTCACTGAGAACGAGCGCGGGAACGGACTCCAGCGGTAGCGGCTCCACAGCTCGCACGCCTGTCCGCGCAGGTCACCTACGACCGTCGGCAGCACCTATTGGTCCTGATGATCGATCTCGGCAAGCTCGTACCGACCGGGTTCTTCGCTCTGGACTACTCGCGGCTCAACTTCGCGCGGCTCGGAGACGAACGCACGTCGGAAATAACAGAGGTCCTTCAGTCACATAACATCAAGCACACCCGAGACGCCCTTATCGCCAGCACAGCCTTGTACGAGGAAGCTGCGCTGGTGACCAACGAGCACCGCCTCACCAGGCGTGCTCGCGAGTGCGGCATCGAGGTCATGACCACCACCGAGTTGGTGACTGCAGCCTCCAACGTCCTCAAGCCGGCGGACTGAGGACGCGGAGCAACTACCGCGGCGGCATGGGGGATCATCTGGTAATCCTCCCTTCCCTGGTTCACTCATCCCCGTCCCTGTTCAGGTACAGCAGGGAGGAAAGGCCCGTGTCCAGATCCAGGAACCACATGGTGACGGCGTGCTCAAACTTCGCACAGGCGTTGAGGTGCTGGGCAGTGAGGTGGGCGACATACCGGGTGGCGGCCGCGCTGTGCCCGGCGGCCTCGTCGGTGCCGGTCGGAAGGTCGTTCTTCAACGAGAGGATCGCCAGCCACCATCCGTTGAGGAGGTCGGTAGCGAAGGAGTGCAGCATCTTGCGGGCTTCGCCCACTCCGTGTTCGGACTCGAGGCGGCGGATCCCGTCGGCGTCGAAGCCCTTGAAGGCGATATCGGGGATGTCGGACAGGTTTTCGCGGAAGCGGGCAATCGCCTCCAATTCGGATGCGGTAAATGGGTCGGTCCCGGACTCGTACTTGGACAGGTCATCAATGCCGGTGTCAGTCATCATGCTCCTTCAATGGTGCTACAGGGGTGAGACGGGGGACAACCGAGGTATTAACGCAGGTACAGGCTCGGCCACACGGCGTTGGGGCTGCCGCTGAGAGTTTCGACGTCCTCGAAGAGTTTCGTCCAGCAGGATGTCGATGGGGTAGGAGACCGCCCCGGCCACCAGGTCGGCGGTCTGGCGCGCGACGTTGAACTCCTTGAGCTTCCCCTACTGACGTTGCTGTCCGATCAGATCGAGGTAGCGCTGATAATTAGCGTCCGCGTGCTTCTTGTCGGAAATGAGGTTGCCCTCCTCCATACGGTAGGTGCGGTTGCGGTCGCCCTTGAAGGAAAGCCAGTTGAAGCTCGTGGTCACCCACACGTCATCGAAGACCAAAACTTTGGCATGCGTGCTCTTGAGGCGCGAGAACTCGAACTTGCCTGGGTAACGTGCGGCAAGATTCTCAAGCCGACGGATGGCGATCGGATCCGACTTCGTGTCGTTCTCCTCATAGCCGTAGGCGATGTTCACCTTGACCCCGCGGTTCAGACGCGCCTCAAGCTTGCCAAGGAACTCAGTAGTGATGATCGCCTTCTTGATCCACGGCGAGATGATCAGGATCCGGGTCCGGGCATGGGTGAGTGCCTCGTCAAGGATGTCAGGGTGCTCAAACACACCGATCGCCCGAATCTCTGGCTCCATCGGTGCTGACTCGGAGACCACATCGGACAGCAGACCCGACACGCTGAGCTGCACCGCAGCCCGCTCGGCACGCTGCTGGGTGACCTCCGCGAGGGGGACGCGGACCTGTTCGAGTTCGGGCTCCAGGATCGGCCGCTCGGGCGCGGGTTCCACCGTAATGCCAAGCGCCTTCGCCCCACCGGCCGCGATTAGTGCGAGCTCGTGCGCGTGACTGAGTTCACCGTCGACGACGACGCCCAGTTCGATGTCAGTGCGATCGGGGTTCGCGTAGACGAGGATCTTGGCCGGCATCACCCTTCGGGCCTTGGTTTGGGTGAGGCCTCTGACCTGGAGGACTTCACGGTCATTGTTGCCGCGTTCCCTCAACATGGCGTTGATGTCTGCGGCCGATATGTCGCCCGACTCGACTGGACCGCTCTTGGCCGCAGGCAGGAGAATCATGTCGTGTTCGTCGGCCTGACCACGAGGGATAACAGTGTGCCGGTCGTAGGGCCTGGCTTTCCACAGGAGCTGGTCGTAGACGAGCGGTTGCTCGACGCGCACGGGAGTGATGGCGGCCAGTTCGCGGGCTGTCTGCTCTCCTCGTCCTGTCAGGCGCAGGTTCCTACTGGCAGGGTCCGCTCCCGGCAGGGGAAGCGCATAGGTGAGGTAGTCGTCCGAGAAGTGCTGGGCCACAACCTGGGTGACCATGCGCTCGGACACGCCCAGGAGGCCGGTGATGGCCTGCTCAGTGGTGACCTTGTTGTTGACCAGGCGCAGGACGAACTCGTCGAGCAAGGGCAGCCGCTTCCGATCCTGCGCGAGGACATCGGCCGTGATGAGGGCCACGGGCAGGCCAGCGTCGACGATGGCTACGAGTTCCAGGCCGGATCGGGCATCGCTGAAACGTACCGCGAGGAGGCTGTCGGAGCTGAAGTCAGGCATCGCGGATCTCGCACTCCTCCGGGTGGTGGCGCATGTAGTCGAGTACGTCGCGCAGCGCGCCGGGCGTGCTGCGACAGAACGCTGCGTCACCGACAATGGTGAGGCCGAAGCGGGCACGGGAGAGAGCCACGTTGATGCGCCGCCAGTACGGCTGGCCCAGGAAGCCGAATTCGGAGCGAGCGTTGCTTCGCGTGACGGAAAAGACGGCGAGGTCGCATTCGCGTCCTTGAACGGCGTCGACGGACAGGACTTCGGCGGTGAGGTATTTGAGTCTGGCCGAGGCCAGGCGACGGGTCAGCTCTTCGACCTGGCGGCCGTAGGGTGCGATAACCAGGACATCGAGTTTGCCGCTTGCGGGGACCTTGACTACGCCCTTGGCTACGGCCTGGTCGATGACTTCCAGTCGGCGGATGGCCAGCTGGGCTTCGGTGCGGTTGGAGATGCTGGTTTGGGTAGCGCTGCGCTCGGACTCACGGCGGTCAGCCAGATTTGAGGTGTCGAGCCACATGACGGGCTTGCCGATGACCTCATAGCCCGCCAGCGTATGGTCGCTGAGGGAGAGGAGCTTCTTGTCGTAGAAGCAGGTGGAAATCATCTTCCCGATGGCCGGCGTCATGCGGTACTGCTCAAGCAGCATGTGCCTGACCGGGGGCTCGGTGTTGCGAACGAGGTACTCGAAGAGCGTGGTGGTGACCAGCTCGGGGATGAGCTGGTGGTCGGCCATGATCTTGGGGTTACGCAGCAGGTCCTCATCGACCGGGGGAAGCTGTGCGGTGTCTCCGACCAATACCCATCGCTTGGCCCTGGCAAGAGGAACGAGGGCTTCGGTGGCAGTGGCTTTGGATGCTTCGTCGAAGATGCACAGGTCGAATTCCAGGTCGCGGGCGGCAGGGTGGCCAAGGAAGCCCAGTGCGGTGCCAGCGACGACCTGGCGTGTGCGGAGGAACGCAGTGATCAGGTTCTGGTCGGTTCCGATGCGCTGGAGCCATTCACCTTGAAGCCGGAGCAGTCGCATGAGTTCCTGGCCTGGGCCAGAGGTACCAAGGAGCGCTTCGACCGCGTCACGCGCGTCGGCGGTGCTGAGGTCTTCGCGAAGGGTTAGCTCTCCGGCGAGCATGCGCTGAGCTTCTATATAGAGCTCGTGGCGCTGCTCGATGAGCTGGTCACGGCGGGCTCGTACGGTGACGACTTCCTCGCCAAGTTCACGAGCGGAGGTGGTGCGGTCGGGGGCGGGCTGGCTGGCGAGTTCCTCTAGCTTGCCGGTTACATGGTCGAGGTTGGCAGCGACGGAAGCCAGCTCCTCCAGCATGAGGGCGGCCTTGAGGTGTCGTCCTTCCAGGCTGTTCCGGGAGGCGATGCCGTCCAGGTAGCGCTCGGCCCGGGTCCGGACCTGCTGGGTCCAGCGTTTGACCTGCTTGTCGAGGAGGAGCGGCTGCACGCTAGCGGCGACGCGCGGGTCGTCGGGGCGGCCGAGGCGGACCAGCCCTTCGATGCCAGCGTCCGCGATGCGGCGTAGGGCGTTGTCAATGGCGATGTGGGTCTGGCTGACGATGAGGATGCGGGCGTGGTGATCGCGCTTGAGGGTCTGCTCGACGATCTCCGCAATGACGGTCGTTTTCCCTGTTCCCGGAGGGCCTTCGACCAGGAGCATGTCCTGGCCTCCCAGGGCGTGGGCGACGACTTCACGCTTGCTCTTGTCGAGGTCAGTGCGGGACCAGCGTGTAACCTCGGCCGGCGGCCGGACCTCAATGGTGGCTGGGTCGTCAATGATCTCACGCAGAGCCGGGTTCGTCGTCTGGCCCGCTGAGACGTTGGTCAGGGCCTCGCGCTGTCGGTTCAGAGCGCTCTGGCTGGGGCCGAGGAACGGCAGCAGGACGCCGCGGCCGGGAAGGACGGTATCCGGGCGTCGAAAGCGGATGACGAGAGTGTCATCGGTCTGCGCGGTGACCTCGCCGCGATCGAAGGGCCGGGTGTAGGAGTTGGGGGCAACCGACCATTCCTCGCCGACCAGGGTGGCGGTGGTAGGCATGGCCAGGTGGAAGACTCGGGTGCGGCCGCTTCCGGTGACGCGCTCATAGTCGATGTTCTGCCGGCCATCGGCAGCGACCTCTTCGCGGGCTTCGAGCAGTCGGCGCCAGCCATCGAATAGGTCGCCAAGGTGCTGGTCCCTACTAGCCTTGGCCGCTTCTTCGCGTTGCGTGAGATGTTCCTCCAACCGGTTAAGGAGGAGGGTCAGGCCGTCGTAGGCGGGATCCTCGCCGGGATCGTCGAAGGTCCACGTGAGGACGGGGCCAACTGGGACGGACCGCTCACGTCGCTTGGCCATCCATTCCTCCCCCCTCGCGTCAGCCGCCACGATCACGCACCGGTCGCGCTGGTGCTCGTCCTCGACGAGCCGGAGGAACCAGGAGCGCCCGAAGATGCGCAGGGTGGCCTTGTCGATCTCGTCTGTCTTCGGGTTGTGTCCATAATCGGCGTGGACGCCGCCGGCCAGATCGGCGAGAACTGCGGACCTTGCGACGTCCCAGTCTGGATCGGTGCCAGCGGGGACCTCACTGAGGATCTCTGCCGCACGGCGGGTCAGCTTAAGCCATACGAAGTTACTCAGGCGGGCCTGCTGATTGCTGCACGCCTGCTCAGCGTCGAGTAGGCGCTGTTCGAGCACGGCGGCGTTCGCAGGGCGCTTCTTGGGGTCGAAATCGACGCAGGACTGCAGGATGGAGCGGACCTCGGTGTCCAGATCCAGCTCGGCCAGGACCTCAGCGAGGTCCGGATAGTCGCCCGCCTTGCCACCGGATAGGACCTGGATGGCGAGGACTCCGTAGCCGTAGACATCCCGGACGTAGGGAATCGCGTCTTCCTGTTCGGGCGGCGCGTACAGGTTTGAGCGGAACTCCGCCACCGTCTCGTCAGTGACGGCAGACGCCTTGGACCGGATCTTGGCGATACCGAAGTCGGCCAGCTTGGGCGTGCCATCCTCCGTCAGCAGGACGTTGCCCGGTTTGAGGTCCCGGTGCTCGATCTTCTGCGAGTGCGCATAGGCCAGAGCTGCCGCGAGAGGCTTGCCGATACGGGTGAAGAACGACGACCAGCCGATGGGCCTGCCGGCAGCCATATCGTCCTTAAGGCTACGATCAACCCATTCCAGCGCAATGAAGTACCGGCCGAGGTTGGCATCCCAGCCCGAGTCGAGCATCCGGACGATGTTCGGGTGCCGCAGCGCCTTCAGTGAGCTGGTCTCGCGCTCCAGGAAGATCTTAATGACCTCGTCATCACGCTGTTTGAGTAGCTTTACAGCAGCGTAGTCTCCGGAGGCGCTACTGGTGTCAACCGCCTTGCGGACCTCAGACAGACCGCCCAGTCGCGGATCTTGGGGGAGCAGAAAGAAACGATGATTGATCATCTGCTGTGGCCCCACGCGCTGCTCCTTGCTCAGCACCGCTGACGGTGCGTCCCTCCCCAGACAGACCATCCTGCCAGCTTCTTCCGCCCTCAGGGAGGGAGTTGGGCAGAGAGGCGATTGCCTTTCCATGACAGGGCCGTCAGCATTTAGTTCATGCACGGCGCCCGTCTTCGCCCATGGGTGCTCGCCGGCGTCCAACTCGCCGTGCACCTGTGCGTCCTGGACCTCGTGGGCCGGGGTGGCGTCGTGACCCGCGTTCTCGTCGACGGCAGGCCGGTGATCGCCGAAGCCTTCGATCGCGGCGTTGCACACAGCCCGAGTTGCTGCTCGGCAGAGGTCAGCTTCGGGCGACCGAGGAGCCGAAAGAGGTGCAGCTCGCGGAGTCCTGGTGCACCGAGGGCTGCTGCGGCGCGCTGTACGTCGCGATCGCCCGCGACAGCGACACCGTGCGGTGGCACACCTGCCGTCGGCCGCCGGCCCCGGCGTCCGAACCGCCGCTGCCTGAACTCCACTTCAACGCCGCCCAGTACGACGTGAAGATCACCCGTGCGGAGAACGACCACAGCTGGGAATGGCCGGCTCGCACGCTCGCCTGGCTGATCAGGGAACAGTTGAGCTGGCAACCAGACCTGTTGACCCAGTGGAGCTGTCACCCGGGATGGATCGGCACCCACTACGCCAAACGCGACCAGGTCGAGCTGAGCTTCACCTACCCAGAACGACCGAACTTCGGCTCCGACAAGCCCCTGGGCGCAGTTCATCTGGAGCATCCCAGTCGATGTCGCTCCAGCGGAGCAACAAGCGGACGCGGTCCTGCGGCAACTCGCCGCAGCATGCCCGACCACCTACGCGCTTCGCCGACGGAACCTGCGAGTCCGCCGTGGCCCTCGGCCTCACCTCGCCACCAGAACCCGACTGAACCTGATCGCCACCACTGTCGAACCCGCACTCTGGGGGCGAGCGCCGGGTCCGACGGCCAAAATGCACCGCACTTGTCGCCACGACAAGGGATCGCAGCAGGTCAGAGCACCATTCAGCCCGTTTGTGAGTACGGAGTGAGTGCAGGGGTTCACCGGCTGCTGACGCCTGCCGGGAGACCATGAGCGTGGCTGTTCGTACGACCCGCAGGAAGTGATAACCATGCGCTCCGCAGCCCACGCCGGGCACGTCTACCGCCGGTGCGGATGCCGCGACCAGCAGGGCAAGCAGCTCGGGACCCTCTGCCCCAAGCTCGCCACCGACCCCGATCACGGCACCTGGACCTTCTCCCTCGACCTCCCCTCCCCCGGCCCCCGACGCAACAACGTCCGCCGTGGCGGCTACCCCACCGCCGAAGCCGCCCGAACCGCCCTCCGCCGGATGATCGAGGGCGAGGCCGCCGGCTTCACCGCCGACCCCAATCAGACCGTCGCCGAGTACCTCACGGCCTGGCTCAAAGACAAGAAGCTCGTCCTCAAGCCCACCACCTTCGCCCGCTATCGCGACTACGTCACCAACGACCTGATCCCCGCCCTCGGCCAGGTCAGGCTCGACGACCTCGGACACTCCCACATCGCCGCCTTCACCCATGCCCAGCTCGACGTCGGCCGTGGCAAGGTGACCGTCCACCGCTGCCTCGCCACCCTTTCCAGCGCCCTCGGCGATGCCGTCCGACAGCGTCGCCTCGCTTACAACCCAGCCCGACCCACCGTCATCCCGCGTCCCGCCGCGGCCGAACGCCATATCTGGACCGTGCAGGACGCGGTCCGCTTCCTGCACGGCTGCCGCGCCGTCGACCCAGCCTTCGCCGACCTCGTCGAGGTCCTCATCGGCACCGGCATCCGCAAGGGCGAAGCCCTCGGACTGCACTGGGACGACGTTCACCTGCCCGAACGCGTCCTCTACATCCAGTACACGCTGTCCGCGGTCGACAACAACCGCCTTGTCCTCACCGACCCCAAGACCCGCAGTAGCAAGACCTGGGTCGCCGTCTCCCCGCGCGTCGCCGCCGCCCTGCGCCACCGCGCAGTCGATAAGGGCCCCTCGCCGTCACGCGCAGACCACGGCGGCTTCGTCTTCCACCGCCCCGACGGACGCCCCTTGCACCCTCAGTACGTCCTTAACCACTTCCACGACCTCTGCCGGGAATTCGACGTCCCCCGCACCGCCATCCACGACCTGCGCCACCTAGTACTACAGGGCTAGATCTGCATCATCTGGAGGCGCATGCGCCGACGGAAGTGATGTCGCCTGGCCTCAATTTGGTGGCGGCGGCGGAGCG
>NZ_JBVHLF010000121.1:15143-15721 GCF_055559155.1 Kitasatospora sp. NPDC024654 | reverse complement strand
AGCGACCGCAGCTGCTCCTGCTCCTCGCGGGTCAGCGGCCGGTCGATCGCCAGGAACTCGTAGTACTGGTACTCGCTCATCGCGACGACCCTAGCGGGAACGCCGAACCTCGCTGACCGACTTCGACCCGGCCTACTTCGACCTGCGCGAGACCAACCAGCAACTGCGCGCTCTCGACTGCTGAGCACAGTCCGATCCCGTGACTCCGGTTGACGCCAACGCTGACGCCAACCGCCGCGCACGATGACGGCCGCGACCGCACTTCTGCGGACCGCAGAATCACCCGAACTGGTGCATCCCGACACCCCGGCTCGGCCTGAAAAGCGGAAGGTCGCCGGTTCGACCCCGGCCCTGGCCACATCGCCCGACCAGGCACGATGCCCCTGAAGCAGATCGCTTCGGGGGGCATTTTCGTGCCGTTTGACGCCAACGCGACGGCGGACGGTCAGGCCCTCCGCAGTTGACTCAACGCCTGCCGACCCCGGGGGGGGGGGGGGGGGGGGGGGGGGGGGGGGGGGAGGGGGGGGGGGGGGGGGGGGGGGGGGGGGGGGGAGGGGGGAGGAGCGGCGCCAAAGGGG
>NZ_JBVHLF010000121.1:0-15133 GCF_055559155.1 Kitasatospora sp. NPDC024654 | reverse complement strand
TTTTACCACAGACAGAACGAGGGGTGGGCGGCCCCTCCCCGGTGACCCCAACCTCTGCCGACCCCGGTGTCACGCCGCGTCGGCGTGACACCGGGGCACGAAGCGCATCGTCGTCCTTCCGTCCAGGGGAGCCAGTCGGATGTCGAGGTCTGCCTCCAGCGCCTCGGCGAGTCGTGCCAGGAGGGGGAGAGTTGGGGTGGTTTCCCCCAGTTCCACACGGGAGATGCCGGGCTGCGTCATGCCGGCCCGCCGGGCGAGTTCGGCCTGAGAGATTCCCAGTTGCCCTCGTCTCTCCCGCAGAGCGGCCGACAGCTGCTGCCCGTAGTCCACGACTTCCCCTCAGGCAGCGCGAGCGGCGAAGCTGACTGCCGTGCCCGAGGTCGCCAGGTGGACGAAGGCGGAGCAGCTCGCCCCGGCGCATGCCGAGCATCAGCGCGAGCACGTACATCGAGGCGCGAAGGGTATGCGTCGTGTCGGTAACATCGTGATGCGTGATCACGGTTGCCACTTGGAATGTCCTGCACCGCGTCCATGCCGAGAACTGGGGCGAGGCGATCCTTACCCGCTGGCCGGAAGAGGCGGCGCGGGTCGCCGCGATCACGGCGCATCTGGCCGGGCGAACCGAGCAGGTCATCGCCCTGCAGGAGGTCAGCGGTGACCAGTTGGCGAGTCTCCGCTCCGCGTTGACCGGTCGGACGGTACACACGTTCCGCTATCCACGCGTCCCCAAGCCGCGCAACGGCGCCTCCTCCCTGCTGCGCGATCCGGGGGAGTACCTCGTGCTGCTGGTCGACGGCCCCAGCCGGAAGGTTGCCGCCGAGTCCTTCGCGGACGACCCGGGGAAGGGAGCCCTGGTCGTCGAACTCGCCGGAACGCTCATCGTCGCCACCCATGTGAGCGGCGATCAGAGGCGTGCCGGCCAGCTGACCCGCTTGGCGGAGCTCGCCGCCCCCTCACCCGGTCACACGTCTGTGCTGCTCGGTGACTTCAACGCCGATCGGGTCACAGTGGCGTCCGGTCTGGACTCCGGCTTCGCCGTCGCGGATCTTCCACTCGACGCTCTGCCGACGCGGCCCTCCACCACGGGTGCCGCCTCGGAGTGGATCGACCACGTGGTGCTGCGGGGCGCTGACGTCACCGACGCGGAGGTCCTGGACGCCGGCGGCCTCTCGGACCACAACCTGGTCCGCGCGACGGTCACCGCGTGAGACGGGAGGGAACCGGCGGAGCACCCGGGGCTCGGCTCCTCAGTCACTACTGACCGGGCGCTCCTCCCAGGACACCGCGATCTGCGGAAGGAGCGCGCGCAGCCGCAGCCGACAGGCTTCGACCACCTCACGGTCGTACTCGGGCTCTGCCGCGGTCGCGTCGATCTGCCAGTCGTCAACGTCGTCGCTGGGACGCCAAAGGTGGATGCGGACGCCTGGCGCGAGCCGTCCCTTGCCCGGGGTGTCGTTGGACAGGCTGACGGTGTCCCCGATCCGCATACCCGTGGCTTCCGTCAGCCGTTGCTTCGCCCGCGCCCGCAGCGGACCGGTGAATCGGAAGACGAACAGGTTCTGTGGCTTCATCGCGAGGCCCCCTTCTCGTTTCGCATGACCACCCAGTCATTCTCGTGGAGCCCTGTCTTGGGGCCCGACGCGTCGAACGTGGCCAGGGTGACCTCCCTGCCCCAGGTGTCCTCCCAACGCTCGGCCCATTCGCTCATAGCGGGTGCGACGGTCTCCAGGAACCTGTGCTTGAAGTGGCCTCCGTGGTCGGACACCACGGTCTCGTCAGGATGCTCGGCCGCGTACTCGCGGAATCTCCGGGCCAGTTCGTCGCTGCTCAGCTGGAAGTCGTAGTCGCTCTCGTCGCCGGCGTTGAGCTTGTACATGCTGTCGAAGAACGGGGCCGTCGGCATGGGCCGTTCGTCACTGAATCCCGCCTCGCGATATAGCTTCAGCGCGTCCTCGACGAGCTGCTCCCGTTCCTGCCCGGGGACGTCCGCGTTATAAGCCTCGACCGCCGCCCGAAGTTGCTCCTCGTTCTGCGGAAAGGACTTGTTGGGGTTCTCGGAGCCGAACGACGAGCCGGACCCTTTCAGTCGGACGTCGGCGTCCTCGATCCCCTCCTCGCGAAGGGCGGTACGGAGCTCACCCACGCACGTGTCCCACTGCTCGCGCTCCACGCCCAGCGGAGACCGGTGCTCGTGCATGTCCCAGGCCTGCTCTGGGGAGACGTCGGCGAAGTCGTATTCGCGCTTGGTGTACTCGTAACCCGATCGGTCGAGCGTCGCCGGCCACTCGGGTCGCTCGGACCTCGCGATCTCGTCGCCCTCGCCCGGTACCTGCCACTCCGGCCGGCCCAGCAGCTCGGCACTCTCGTTCGCGGACGAGGAGTCACCGGATGACCAAGCAGCCTCGGTCCTGGGTGCGGGAAGCTCTGCCCCGCCCGCATCGTCGTCGAACGCGTAGTGGAACGCCTCGAGGTCGGAGGACAGGTCCTCCCCCGTCTCCGTCCCGGCTGCATCGAGCCCGGTCTCACCGGTCTCGCTCCCGCCGAACCCTCCCACCCGCACCTCTCTCACTTGTTCATAAAGGTCAGCAAGGCAGCCTCGTAGCCGAACTCGTTGCTCACATGGGCCCCCAGGCAGTACCCCACGGCCCGGGCGATACTGGCTGAGCGCGACGCGGCCAGCTCCATCCGGCAGGATTCCATGGCGACCGCGACCGCGTCCACCGACGCCTTCGTCCCGGTGGCGCGCGCCACCGCCGTTCTCGCGCGGCCGAGTTGTGGCAATGCGCCCGAAGCCACCACGGACCGGACCGTGCAGACGGTTTGACATTTGGCACAGCTGCTGAACGGGCGCGTTGTCCGCTCACCCGGGTGCGCGGGCAGCTTCCCGCGCCCGAGCATCGCCGCCCACAACCGGTCGGCGTATCCCGTGGCATCCGCGTCGGCCAGGTGCCCGATGCGGCGCAGCGTCCGCACATGACGGCGGATTCCGACATCCACCAGGCAAGCGGTACGGACGAGCGGCGATTCAGCGAGCACCGGCTGCAGCTCCTCGATCACGTCCAGGCAGTCCGGGTCGGCGACCCAGAGCGCGACGGCGAGTTCCGCCCGTGCGCCGTGGCTTTCGCTGGCGTGGTGGTGGCGGGCGTCCGCAGCCCGGTGGCAGCGCGCCGGGGGAAGCTCTGGGGCTGAAGGGCCGGGAACGCTGACGGAGAGCACAGGTTCAGGAGCCAGGTCGGGCGGGGACACCTGGACGGACTGGGGTCGGATGAGGTCGCGGGAGGACATCAGGCAGCGGCCCACCGTCAGCGAACCCAGCATGGGTGTCTCGTCCTCGGCGAGGCCCAGCGCGCCGCCCAGGGCCCGCTGGTCGTCGGTGTCGACGATGCGGTGGGCGAGCTTGAGGTTGGTGTTGCGCAGCACCTCGCGGGCGACCGCGGCCGGGCTCTGGTCGACGACCATCAAGGATTCGCCGTAGGCACGGACCTCGGCCAGGAGCTGGGTCATCAGGCGGGCGGCGACCGAGGCGGCATCACCCTCCTCCGCGGAGGGAGAGCGAGGTTCGGGCATGAGGCGGTGTGCCTCCTCGACCACGGTGACGTGGCGGACCGAGGGGGACTCGCCGCGGGCCCGGGCCGCGTCGGCGATGTAGAGCACCAGCAGGGAGGCGAGGAAGGCGCGCTCCTCCTCGTCGCCGAGGTCGCTGAGCTGGATCAGGGTCGGACGTTCCGTGAGCCAGACGGGGGCGCCGCTGCCCGCGACCCGCTCGGCGCGGCCGGGCTGGAGCAGCAGGCGCAGCCGCAGGCCGAGCGAGGCGCGGATGTTGCTCTCGATCTCCCCCTGGTAGCCGAGCTCCGCGACCAGCGAGTCCAGGCGTGCCGCCGCGTCGTGCAGGCTGACGTCGAGGCCGGCCTCGGCGTCGACGGCCAGCTCCTCGAGGATCAGCGAGGCGACGTAGGGAACGGGCACTGGCAGGCCGAAGGCCGCGCGGAAGGCGGTGGTCACCAGGGCGATGTGCCGGCTGGCCGGGCGTCCGGGCCAGGGCGCGAGGGCGTTCATCCGCAGGTCGGTACCGGAGACGATGGTGAGCCCGCCGTCGAGGGCCTGGGAGACCTTCTCGTAGTCGGCCTTGGCGGGGTCGATGACGAGGAAGGGCACCCGGTGCTCGTTCCAGAGCTGGACCAGCAGTCTGCTGGTGGTCGTGCTCTTGCCGGAGCCGGTGATACCGGCCACGAAGGCGTGGCCGGCCAGGTCGTCGACGTCGAGGACGGCGGGGAGGTCGGTGCCGAGCCAGTGGCCGAGGGTGATCGGGCGGGCGACCGCCTTGGACCGGCGCCCCGCCGGGAGCGGGAGCCGGATCTGCAGGTCGCCGACCGCGTCCGGGGGCGGGACCAACAGCGCGGCGAGGTCCCTGGAGCTCAGCCAGCTGTGACCAGCCGGGGCCCCGTCCGCCGACGACGAGGCGTCCCAGTACTGGGTCCGGCCGCCCGGCACGGCCGCGGACTCACTCTGCAGCGAGCGGGAGAAGGCCGCCTTGACCACGGCCAGTGCCGATGCGGAGTGCGCGCTTACCCAGGCGGACACACGCCAACCGCCGCTCTGCAGGCAGTCGTCGACCAGGCCCGACCAGGCGCCGAGCGATTCCACGAGGGATTCTGTCCTCGGGTCCGTGATGGAGCGCTGGACGTGGTCCCGCACGCCTTCCGACGTGGTGAGGCTGCGGGCGGCACGGGCCCGCAGCTGGACCAGCCGGTCGCGCGCGGCGGCCAGACCGTCTGGCGCCAGCGGCTCCAAAAGCAGCACCAGGCACCAGTCGGAGGTCGGCAGGGAGAGTAGCTGGGTCATCCCGGGCAGGCCGCCGTCCCCGGCCGCCTTCCTGCCAGAGCCACTACGCGCCACTGCGGGACCGGCGTCCGCGGATGTCGTGCCGGGTCCCGGACGGCAGGTCAGGGACTCCTCAAGGTGCCCGGGGCGGGCGACGGTGGCCCACCCGGGCGGGACGCCCGGGGCCCAGATCAGATCCGGGGCGGCGTCGGAGAGCCACTGACGCATCGGGGCGCCTTCCGTACCACCCGGCAGGCCCACGGCGATGCCTGCGCGGCCGTCCGCATCCGCACCCAGGACGAGCGCAGCGGGCCGCCCCGCCGAGGCGAGCGCGGTCCACGCGGCGGACGCCCGAGCCGCCGTCAGCCGCAGGTCGTGCTCGGCCGCCGCCTCGCGCAGGCACAGCCAGCTGAGTCCGTCCAGCTGCGGTGCCGCCCGGCCCAGCGGCGCGGCGGCCGGCGCCGGCCGCGGGCCGCGGGCCAGCAGCTGCTCGGCCTCACCGACCGCGCCGTCCCCGGGTGCCCAGGCCTGCGATGACTCGAGCAGCAACGCGGCACGCTCCAGGAGGGGCGGCAGGGCGGCCGCGCCCCCGTACGGAACCGTCACGACAGCACCCGACCCGCCTGGAACACGAGATAGCCGAGGATGGTGAACGCGACCAGCCAGGACGCACGGTCCAGCCAGATGAGTAGCAGGAAGCGCCGGGCGGTGCGGGTCGCGACGGTGCTGACCACCGTGCCGGACGGGTCGGTGAGCACCTCGGCGCGACGCACCTTGATGTGCCCGCGCCGAGTGTCGCGGCCGTAGACGCGCACCACATCCCCCTGGCGCAGCTCGTCGCCGACGAGTTCGCCGAGCAGGGTGCACGCCGTCACCTGGCCCGACAGCTCCCGGACCCGGAACCGGCGTACTGGGCGGGAGAGTTCGGAGGTGCCGGTCGACCTGACCGTGACGCTGCCGCCCTTGAAGGCTGCGGCGATGCCGCGGCCGAGCAGCTTCAAGGCGGCGGCCAGCACGCTCCCGGTGGCTTTGATCAGGCTGCTCAGCAGCCCCGACCCGGAGCCTCCGCTCTTGCCGGAGATGCCGCGGAACACCATCGCGATGCTGAGCACCATGACCAGCAGGGCCGACACGACATACAGGAGCCGGCTCAGCACCGAGCCGACGCTGCCCGAGCCGTTGACTGCGTCGCCGAGCACCGCGCGGATGAGCGAGACCACGAAGAACACGGCGTACAGGAGCACGGCGACGACCAGGGCGCGCAGGCCCCAGGGGCGGTATTGCTGTGTGTCGGGTGAGACCGGCCCGTCGATGACCCCGACGAGCTGCGGGTGGCTCGCGTGGCCGGCCCGGGGCGTGCCGAACGGGCCGGAGGGTCGGTCGTTCGGCACGTCGCTCAAGGTCGAGGTTGGCGCGGCGGTGTGGGCGTTCGCCGGTGGCGCCAGCGGCGGCATGGGCCCCGGTGGCGGCATGGGGCCGGGTGGCGGAGTCGGCCCATGCGACGGGTTCGAGTGGGGCGCGGCGCGCCCGGGACCGCCGCTCGGCGTCGGGACCTCCACCACCCGACGCGGGGAGGTCAAGCGCGGCGCCGCGTCCACCACGCGCGGCGCTGCGTCCGCCTTCGCGGCGAGGCGTGGAGCGGGCGGGAAGAGCGGTGCGTCGTCGGCCTCAGCCAGTCCACCGAACAGGGACATGTCATCTGACGCCAGGTCGGCCAAGGCGAGGGCAGGGAACAATGGCTGGTCCGGATCGGCCTGCGGCACCCCGGAGTTGCGCGGTCCGACCGCACATCGGGGGCAGGCGCCATCCTGGTGAACGAGTTGCGCGCCGCAGTTCCAGCACGTCACGATGACCCCCGACACACGATGAAAGTGCCTGGAATTCTATGGCATTTCGACACGGACAACGGAGGCCCGGCCGGTTCAGCCGCCACGGCGGCGGGTGGGGCCGCCTCCGGCCACGCGCAAAAGGGGGAGGGCGCATGGATTTCCGGCAGCGCAGGAAGGTGGACCTTCCCGGCCAGTCGGTGCACGGCCAGTCGGCAGCCGAGCAATCCGCGTACGGGAAGTCGGCCCAGGGCCCGTCGGTGCACGGCCGGTCCGCTCAGCACTCGGGTGCTGAACACCAGTTTGACCAGGCTGTCGAGGGTCTCGGTGGCTCCCTGGTGAACCTGCGCAAGCCGCGCCACGCCGGCCTGTTCCAGGCGGCGCACCAACTGGATGCGCAGCTCGACGAGTCCACGCGTCGTCGGCTCGCTGACTGGATCCGCGAGCAGTACGCCACCGAGTACGGGGACTTTCCGTTGGGGTGGGTCGCCGTCTGCGGACTGGGCCCGCCGTACGTCGACCATCGACTGGATCTGATGCAGGCCATCCTGGACCACTACGCGCCTGCCGACCCGATGCCCGAGCCGTACGCGCGCGCCCGGATGCTGGTCCGTACAGGCGCCTATCCCTTGGTCGAGATCTACGCGAGTGGCCGGCTCCTCCCGGTCGGCCCGGATGGGGTCGTCTGGACCAGCGGCCTGTGACGCCGACGCTCCGTGCAACCAACGCTCCGTCCAACCAACACAATCTGTGAAACCCCGGATCGCCAAGCGCTCTGTGAAGAGGAGAGATTCGCGGCATGCCCGAAATCGATCTGCATCTACGCAACCAGGTGCAGCAGCTCAAGAACCTCGTCCTGCATCTGGATCAGAACTTGGGACGGGTGTCCGGCCAAGTGGCCGGCGTCGGGGCCATGCAGCAGGACACCCGCAACGCCCTCGAGCAACTCCGCAGCGACTTCCAGTTGTTCGTGCAGCGGTCGCAGCTCACCGCCAACATGCAGCGGGCGGAGATCCGGATCGGCGCGATCCAGGACGAGATGGAGCACGAGTTCGGCCACCACAAGGTGGTGCGGCGCACCACGGTGGGACTGCTGCAGGCTTTCGACGTGGGCCTGGTGACCGAGCAGACGGTGCAGACGGTCTCGGAGCAACTGATGATCCAGACGCCGCGCTACTGGCTCGCCCCGGCGCTGGTGGCACTGGCGGCTTGGTCCGCCGACGACCGGACCCTGTGCGACCGCGCCGTCGAAGAGGCCTTCCGCCGCTCGCCGGGCCGCACCTCGCTGCTGTTCGCCCTGGTGCTGCGCCGCCAGGGGCGGCAGGCCTCCTCGGTGCGCTGGCTGCGGCACTACCTGGCCGCGCAGGACCCGGCGGCGCTGGGACGGGAGTTCGCCGTCATCCTGGAGGCCGCCGCGCAGGGCGGATTCGGGCCGGCCGGCCGGGAGTTGGTCCAGCGGACGCTGGAGACCTGGCGGGAGACGATGTCCGCGGACCAGAACGCCAACGCAGCCCAGGTTGCCCGCTGGCGCGCCGAGTGCGAGGAGCACCAGGCGCCCTCCGCAGCCGCCGACTTCCCATGGCTGACGAAGGTCTCCCCGCAGTGGCAGGCGCTGGAATCGGCGCTCAGCTCCGCCGAGGCGCACCAGGCGCTGCTGGCGAAGTACCAGGCGCTGTTGTCCGCACCGCTGCCGCCCACCACCGGCATCGAGGACGCGATCGACGACATCCTCGACCGGCTGGTCTCCGAGTACGACAACGACGAGCTGCCGCTGCGCCGCGAACTCCAGTTCCACAAGGCGGTCGTGGCCCACCAGGGTGACGCCGATGCCGCCCGGCGGACCGTGGACGCGGACACCCGGTCGTTCGACGAGACGCTGGACTATCTCACCGTCCAGTCGTCCGCGGCACTCAACCCCAAGGCCATCGGCGTCTCCATGGCCACACAGCGGCTGGCCGTCAGCGGCTGCCACGCATGGTTCCGGGAGGCCCACGAGCAGTTCTCCCTGGCCTACCGGGCGGTTCTGCCGGAGACCGTCGAGGCGGCCTTCGAGTCGAACCACAACTTCGGCGCCAACTCCTTCGGGCTCCCGCGCTGGGTGGGCTCGTTCGTGGTACCGCTGGACCAGCTGGAGCTGCAGCTGCGCGCCCACTGGGACGGCCACGTGAAGCCGTTCATCGACCAGATGGCCTACAACCTCCAGCGCGAGGCGATCCTGCCCGGCGTCGTGGTGGCCGCGGTTCTCCTGCTCGGCATGGCCATCAACCCGATCTTCGGCCCGCTGGCCGCGCTGGTCGTGGGCGGACCCTGGTGGCTGGTGCTGCGCCGCCGTCACACCGCGGCACTCGAGGCACAGAAGTACGCCCGCGGCATACTGGAGGCCGCCCGTGAGGACTCCGTGCGCCAACTGCGCGCGGCCGGAGCCGAGTTGCGCGACTTCGAGACCCGCTTCCAGCGGGCCGAACAGCAGCAGACAAAGGTACGCGAGCTGATCGACTCGCTTCCCGCCGCCGCGCACGCCCCAACCCCGTTCGAGCAGCGGACCGTCCGGCCCGACACCGTGACCGGCTGACCTGAGGAGGACTCGTGAACACGCCCCACCCCTTCCCCCGGCAGGCCGACGCCGATGACGAGCTGCCCTGGGCCCGGTCCCGCCCGACCGGTGAGGACCGGACCACAGCGCGGATGCGCCGCATCGTCGAAGGCCTGCCCGGCTGGGAGCCGCTGCCGCCGGGCGAGATCACCGTACGGCGCGGCGGAAGCGCCTGATCGCCGTGCTGTGGACGACCGGGGGCCAGTACAACGCCTGGTCCGCCCACCTGGAGCGGTGGGCTGCGGGGGAGGCGGTTGACGGTGACGCGCTGCCTTCGCTGGTCAAGGAGGACTTCACCGCCGACACCTGGCAGCGACTGCTTCAGCGGATCTGGGATGCCCTGAACCAGCAGCTCTCGTCCTGGTGCGCATCACTGTCCGCGGCCATCGCGCAGGCGCCGGACGAGTTCGGTGTCGGCCGGGAACTCGCCCAGGCCCGCGGCGGACTGCAGCGGATCAGGGCGATGGCCGCCCACCCATCGCTCCCCGCGGACTGGCGGGAGCAGCTCGTGGGTGTGGTGGACGAGCAGGTCCGTCACCTGCAGCAGTCGCTGGAGCGCCAGGTGGAGGAGATGCGGCGGCGCGGCGTCGACCCCCGGATCGTGGAGGCGCGGCTGCGCACCGTCCGCGACAACCGGCTGACCCGGGCGGCCGAGCCACCGTCCCGGGCCGCTGCGCCCGCGGCTTCTGGCGCACCCGCCGCACCCGCTGACCCGTGGTTCGTCGATCCGGCCGCCGCCCGGCGCCGCCGTGTGATCAGCGACTGACCGCACACGACAGCCCGACCACACACGACAGAGAGCCTTCGATGCCCAACTTCGCCGAGTCCCGGCGCGATCTCGACAGTTACGTGGCAGCCCGGGTGCCCGTGATCGGGCTGCGCACCATCGAGCAGCAGCGGGCCCTGAGCCTGGTCAAGGAGGTGGCCGGCAGCCCGCGCCGTGCCAACCTGCCGTTCTGGGTCTACACGCGGGCCACCGGCCTGCGCGACCTGCGGACCAACACGCCCGTCAGCGACGACCGCTCCCTCGTGGGCGCGATGGAGTTCGCCGCCGCTCAGTTCACCTCCCGGGCCCAAGCGACGATCGTCTTCGTCGATCCCGAGGAGCTCACCGACGACACGCCGGTCACCCGGCACATGGCCGAGCTCGCCCGCCTCGCGGACCAGAACTCCGGCAGCATCGTGCTGATCACGGACGCACCGGTCTGGTCCGGCCTGCAGCGCCTCGGCATGGGCCTGCAACTGGACCTGCCGGACGCCGAGGAGATGTACCAGACCATCCGCGGCTTCCTGGGTGACCACCACGGCGTCGTGCCGATCGCCTGGACGGAGAAGGACACCCGCCGGGCCGCCGAGTTCCTCGTCGGCGTCACCGAGGGCGAGGCGGTCAACCTGCTCGCCACGCTCGTCGCCAAGGGCTCGGTCGAGCGCGAGGACGTGACCTTGCTGGCCCGGTCCAAGGACCGGATCTTCGGTGAGCTCGCCGGACTGGAGCGGGTGCACCTCAAGGACGGCGACCACGCCGTCGGCGGCCTGAAGAGCCTGCGGATGTGGCTGCACCGCAAGCACCAGCTGATGGAGGCCGACCTGCGCGGCACCGGCCTGCGTCCGCCGCGTGGCGTGCTGCTCGTCGGCGTCCCGGGCTGCGGCAAGTCGCTGTCCGCCAAGACCATCGCCGCCGAGTGGCATCTGCCGCTCTACCGCCTGGACCTGGCCTCGATCATGGGCCAGTACGTCGGCCAGTCGGAGAGCCGTCTGCGCGAGGCCCTGGACACCGCGGAGCGGGTGGCTCCGTGCGTGCTGTGGCTCGACGAGATCGAGAAGGGCTTGGCCGGGCAGAACGACAGCACCGGAGTGAGCCGGCGGCTGGTGGGCCAGTTCCTGTTCTGGCTGCAGGAGTCCACAGCCCGGGTGTTCGTCGTCGCCACCGCCAACGACGTCCGCAGCCTGCCACCCGAGCTGCTCCGCAAGGGCCGCTTCGACGAGCTTTTCTTCGTGGACCTGCCGGACGGCGACGACCGGCGGGAGATCATCGCGCTCTACCACCGGCGCTATCTGCGGACCGAGCCGGAGCCGGAGCTGCTGGACAAGCTGGTCGCGGCCTCCGAGGGCTTCGCGGGCTCCGACATCGAGGCCGCGCTGCACGAGGTGGGCGCGCAGTTCTTCCTCACCGGCGGCATAGACCTGCCGTCCGCGTCGTTCATGGTGGACGCCTTCGTCAACACCTCGCCGCTGAGCCGCACCAACCCGGAGCAGATCGAGGACATCCGTGCCTGGGGCCGCGACCGCGCCGTCCCGGCCGGCAGTCCCGCCCACCCCGCGAGTCCCGGCGAGCGCCCCGGACGCCGGGTGCTGCCGATCTGATCCGCGGCCCCGCCCGTACGACGACGAGGGCCGATTTTCCTCGCGGAAGACCGGCCCTCCAGTCCACCTCGCCCATCTGGTCCATCCTGATGAACGGTCGAGAAACTTGGCGTTGATCTTCGCGAAGGCCTGGCGGACCGGGAGTCCCTCGCCCTCGAAGCCCTCGGGCGCGATAGCCACCGCCGGGACGGCCCGAGGCACCGTGGCAGCGGGGTCGGGTCGGGACTGGGCCATTCTTCGACCGCTGCCCAACCGCTCCCGACGACGAGCAGGCACGCGGCCGGGCCGCCCGGTTGACGCCGACGCTGACGCCAACCGCCGTACACGATGACGTCCGAAGCCGCACTTCCACGGACGACAGAAACACTCGAAGCAGGGCATCTCGACACTTCGGCTTGGCCTGAAAAGCGGAAGGTCGCCGGTTCGACCCCGGCCCTGGCCACCAAACCTGACCAGCCACGATGCCCCCGAAGAGCTCCTACCCAGGATCTGGGAACTCCGCGGCAACTTCACCGCTTACGACGCGGCGTACGTCGCCCTCGCCGAGCACTTGGGCGTTCCCCTGGTCACCGGCGACGCCAAGCTGCAGCGAGGTTCTGGTACGCGCTGTGCCGTCGAAGTGATCAACTGACGGCCTGCGAAGCCGACGAGTCGCCCTCTCTGACGCGCCTTCGGAACAGTGATCCGTCGGCGCGTCAGCTGCGGAGGGTCATCGGCCTGCCAGCAACGCGCTCGCCAGCGACTGGGCAGTGCTCGGTCCCTTGCCGTGGCGCGGTCGTGCTCCGGACAGTGGCGGCATGCGCTTGGGACCGCGTTCCCGGCCGGCCTTCTCGATGACCGTCGTCCCGGTCTCCGCCTCCAGCACGGGGGCGTAGCCGGCAGCCCGGAGCGCGGCAAGGGTTGCTTCGGGCTCGGCCGTGCTGATCAGCACGGTCGGCGCGATCCGTCGCAACCCGAGCCTGGACAGCGCACGGGCCGCGGCGAGCTCCGACACCAGTGCCTCGTCGTCGGAGCGGATGCAGCAGGCGGAGCGCACCACTCGCATCCGGCCGTGGGTCCGCGCGGTGTCCTTGATCAGGTACTCCAGGGGCTGCGGAAGCGGCCGCCCGCCCTCGGAGACGTCGGCCAGCCGAGCCAGCAGGTCGGCGGCGTCCCATCCGGAGTCCAGCGCCCGGCGGACCGCCGCAGGGGTGATCCGCCACACCACGGCATGACCCTCCGACTCCCGGTCCGCGCAGGCGGCCAGCAGGTCGGTCAGCTCCGATGCGGCGGCTCCGGCGACCACGGCCGTAAGGTCCGCCTGGAACCGGGCGGTGGTCTGCGGCGCCGGCAGCAGCGCGTCCAGGGCTGTGGACAACTGCCGAACCGCGTCGTCCAGCGCAGGACGGTCGCGCACCGCCGGCCCGGCGCCCGGAACGGCGGGGAAGTGGCGGTGTGCACCGGCCCTCAGGAGCCCGAGCACGGCGTGCCCGAGCGGAGTCAGCGCTCCGTGGGCGACGGCCCCGAGCAACTCCGCCTCCGCCAGGGTCGCCTCGACCCGCTCAACCTCCCACGAACCTTGCGCGAGGACAGTCGGGCGGAACCAGGCCGCCGTGGCGATGAGACCGGAGAGAGCGGTCGCCCGCGCGCGAGCGGGCTTGCCGGTGGCGACTCCGTGCCCGGCCGGAAGGGTAGCCAGAGCCTCCAGCACGGCATAGCGCAGATCGACAGCCTCGCCGTCCTCCGGCGTGACCAGCGCGACCGGGGTGTCATTCTCGTCCGGCCAATGGCTGAACACCTCGGGCACCACCGCCCAGGTGGCGACGAGCGGCAGCAGCCGCCGAGCGGGTGGAGCCGCCAGCCACTCGTCGTACCGCTCGGTGGGCAGCATCCGGGCAGGTGGCTGGGATTCCGGACGACGCGCGCGGCCCCGCCCTCTCGCCGGGGCCTCCGGTTCCTCGGCACAAGGGGTGATCAGGTCCGCGTTGTTCGCCAGGTCGAGCCACAGCCGGGCTTGTTCCTCCGGCATGCCGACCGCCTTCGCCAGCCGGCGGGTGTCCCGGACTGCGATTCCGCCCGCCTTGCGCACAGCGAGCGGCTGCACGGCTACCTGCCGGAGCACCAGCTCGACCCGGGAGGCCGCCTCGGCCAACGCCGCCTGCGCCTGGCTCTCGACTGCACCACCTGCGATCTCCACCGTGCCCTCGACCGGGGGCGGGGCAGACTGGTAGCTCGGCGCGTGGTCATGGTCGCGCAACGCGTCGGCCACCTCGCGCGGCAGTTCCGCCAGGTCCTCATCCACCGGAAGGACCAGGCCGCGGGCGGCCAGCCAGTCCGTGCCGGCATCTCCCGAGCCGCCTTCCCGGAAGGTGAACTTGCCCCCGGAGCCCGGGTAGAAGCCGCCGCCGTACCGGGAGACGAAGCAGTGCGTGCGCAGCAGTGGCGGGCCCGGAACCAGTTTTTCCAGCAGGTCCAAGGCCGCGGGCGGCGCCTCGGCGGCCATGGCGCGCACGCGTTTCGCGTCCCTGAGCACGTCCACGATCTGCCGCTGCGCCTCGTCCCGAGTGCGCGCCTTCGCGAGCCCCAGCCCCTGCGCGATGCGGTGAATCTCCGGAGCGTTGAAGGCGTCGGTGAGCAGTTGTTCGGCGGGTCGGCCGTAACCGCCGCCTTCGCCCGCCTGACGGTGGAGCAGGATCGGAACAGTGACCCTGCTTCCGGACGAGGGCAGTACCAGGGCCCGCTCAGTCAGCCGGGACAGCGCGGCCTCGGCCGCGGACCGACCTGCGCCGTCGAGTTGCAGGAATCGGAAGAGCTGGTCCCGGGTCACGGACCGGTCAGCGGGGTCGACCGCAGGCGCGTCGAGCCGTGGTGAACGGCCGCCGTAGCCCATGAACAGGTGATGAGCAGGCGGGACGGCCGGTAGCGGACCGTGCAACCGTTCGGCCAAGGTCGCCACAGCGACCAGCAGTTGAAGGTCCCCGAGGCTGATCCCGATCAGCCCCAGGGCCGTCGAGGCGTCCGTCAGCAGGTGGGCGGCCAGGTCGGTCAGGCTCGCCACCCTGGCCGCGTGGGGAAGTTCGCGCTGCTCCAACAGTTCGGTCAGCTGCGAAGGAGTACGGTCGGCCAGCCAGATCGCGAGGCTTCGTGCTGCTTTCACCGCACCAAGCGTAGTGAATCGCCAGCGGGGACGAGGCCAGAGGTTTGAAGCCAGGGACCTTCCACCGTCGCTTGACGCCGATACTGACGCAAACCGAACTGGACGAGGGCGTCCGAAGACGCATTCTCCCCCAGCCTTCGGCCGGGAGGTGCCCCCAACGGACTGTGGTCCCTCGCGAAGTGACGGGCGTCAGCCTCGCAGTGCCCGGTCGTCGAGCCGGCGCAGTAGACCGGGCAGGTGCTGGTACTGCTCGCGGAGCTCGGCCACCCGCTGCCGGAACTCAGGGCCGCGCCCCACGTGGTCACAGGCGTCACGGAGCTCGACCAGGAGAGCGACGGCGGTGTCATAGCGGGCCGTCTGCTTCCGGGCGACGTGGTCCTCGACCTCGCGCCA
>NZ_JBVHLF010000120.1:4139-16018 GCF_055559155.1 Kitasatospora sp. NPDC024654 | reverse complement strand
GCGGCGAAGATGTCGAGCAGGGTCTCGCGCTCGTCGGCCTTCGCCCCGGTCAGCGCGAAGGCGATCGGCAGTCCGCCGAGGGTGCACACCAGGTGCAGCCGCAGTCCCCAGAAGTAGCGCGAGTGGCTGGCGCAGTAGCCGTACTGGGCCCAGCCGGCCAGGTCGGACCGCTCAACCGTTTCCCGGGAGCGGCCGCACTCGACCGGCGTGGAGTCCACCACCCACACGTCGTCGGTCCACAGCGTGGTGTCCGTGGCCAGTGCGCGGCTGGTGCGGCCGCAACGCCCGCCCCGCCCCGGTCGTCGA
The DNA here is from genome assembly GCF_055559155.1 of Kitasatospora sp. NPDC024654. Lineage (NCBI taxonomy): Bacteria > Bacillati > Actinomycetota > Actinomycetes > Kitasatosporales > Streptomycetaceae > Kitasatospora > Kitasatospora sp. NPDC024654. The sequence continues at coordinate 15,712 of NZ_JBVHLF010000120.1, read as the reverse complement.
CCTGGCCGGCGGCCGAATGCGGGTGCGCTTCGAGGACGGACCGGCCAGCGACACCGAGGGGCTCGAGGAGGCGCTGCGCGGCCCGCGGCACGAGGTGCCGACCGGGGTGCTCATCGCCGGCGGCGGCCCTTTGAACACCGCACCCGTCTGGGTGAAGGACTCGCGGTTATGGCGGGGCGCAGCAAACCGGGTGTCCGGGGCGTGTGATCGTCCTGTCCATCGGGCCGGTACGGCCCGGTCACCATGCCCCCCCCGGAAACTGGAGTCCGCTGTGAAGCGTGTCCGTTCTCTGCTGTGCCTTGTCGGGTCCGCTGTTGCGGTCGTGGCGATGGCCTCGCCCGCCCAAGCCATCGACGACGGCACCTACGTCATCCGTGACCTCAACACCGGCAGGTGCCTGGCCCCCGCCAACAACGCCGAGGTCACCCCGGCCGCACTCGGGGAATGCACCCCATGGAAGGTGACCAACCGGGGCGACGGTACCGTCCAGATCGCCCAGGCCAAGTCAAGCCGCTGTCTCTCCAGCTTCCCGCCCGACGTGGTCGTGGGCCCCTGCGATCGACTCCCCTTCCAGCGCTGGGTGATCCAGGACTTCGGTCCCGTAACCCCCGCCTCCATCCGCAACGCCGACGCGGACGGCTGCGTCATCGTCCCCAATCCCGACGCCCCCGCCCTGCTCGGCTACTGCTTCAGACCGAGCTGGGTCCTGCAGCCGGCCGGGTAGACCAACACACCCGGAAGGTAGGCCATCGAGAGTGGAGTGCCTTCGACGGCCTACCTTCGGCGCTCGTTGTGCGTCCGCAGCCCAGCGCAGCGGCCTCGGGCAAGACGGTCAAACGGGCCGAGTCGATCAGCACGGCCGTCGCCCGCGCCACGCGGCCCATGGGGCTTGTGACCTCCCACACAAACGGTCAACCGATCACCGCCCAGCATGCGCTCCGCCACTGAGCACGACGTTTCGTGGCCTCGTTGGGCTCTCCCGGTCATCGGTCACGACCGTTCGATGGACGTTACATCCGCCTCCGATACGCCTGGTGCGGCCTGGGACATCCCTTCTCGCGGGGTGCGCCCAGGCCGCTGCCCCGGTCGGTAGCAGAGCGGAGTGAGCCACCTGGCACGCCCCGCACACTCGAACAGGAGAACGGGAGATGTTCATGCGCGCAGGCAGGGCGGTACAGCCCCAGTGGATGACGGCCGCAGCCGTGACGGTGACGGCGTTGGCGGCCGGCCTCCTCGGGGCGGCCCCGGCCACGGCCACGGGTACCGGCGAGCCCATCGTCGTGCGCTGTCCGGACGACAACCTGCAGACCGCGATCGATGCCGCGGCACCCGGCTCGACCCTGCTGCTGAAAGGGGTCTGCACCGGCAACTTCACCATCGGCAAGAACCTGACGTTGACCGGTCGCGAGGCGGTCCTCGACGGCAACCACGCCCGCAGCACCCTGACGGTCACCGGGTCCGCTCAGGTGGAGCTGAGCACCTTGACGATCGTCAACGGCAAGGGCACCGGCCCCTTCGGCGGTAGCGGCGGCGGCATCGACAACGAGAGCGGCACGGTGACCCTGAACCACACCACCGTGCGCGACAACAGCGCCCCCATCTCCGGTGGCGGCATCTACAACGCCGGCACGATGCGACTGACCGGTTCCACGGTGCTCAACAACACTGCCTCCAGCGGTACCGGCTTCGGTGTCGGCGGTGGCATTCTCAACAACGGAACCGTAACCCTGGACCACTCCATCGTGCGCGGGAACACCGCTTCCGGCGGTGGCGGCATCTACAACAACGTGACGTTGAACCTGACCCACTCCTCGGTGCGTGACAACACCGCCAGTGCAGACGCGGGCGGCATCTTCAACGATGACTTCGGCACGCTGAACCTGACGGACTCCACGGTGATCTGCAACCACGCCGCCAGTGACGTCGCGGGCGGCATCCTCAGCAGCTTCGGCGGCACGGTGACCCTGGACCGGTCGTGGGTGACCGGCAACACCTCGCAGACCTATGGCGGCGGCATCTGGAACGACACCAACGCCACGGTGAAACTGATCCGGTCGCACGTGACCGACAACAAGGCGGCGATTGACGGCGGCGGGATCTACAACAACAGCGCTGTGACCCTGGACCAAACCGAGGTTCGCCGCAACCACCCCGACAACTGCGCACCAGCCGGCAGCGTCCCCGGCTGCCAGGGGTGAAATTGGGGTTGGGGCGTGTTGGCCTGGCGGTTCGGCTGGTGGGTGATCAGCAGACGGTGTCGCGGGCGAGGACGAGTTCGGTGCTCGTCCGGCGGCGGGTCGGGCGTCGTGCGGAGCGGTCGGAGACCAACCCGGCGATGGCCAGGTGAGTTTCCGGGTAGTCCTCGCGACGTCCGGTGTACCGCTGGAGGGGGCGCCACTGCTTGTACTCGGCGTTGGTGTGCTCCACGCAGATCCGCGTTGAGGACTGGCGGCGCCGCATCTCGCGCCAGGCGCGCTTGTCTCCGTCGCAGGCGTCCTCGGCGGGCTTCTTCGGAGGGGCGCTGACCTGGTTGGGGAACTCCTTGGCCAGGCCCTGGTATCCCGAGTCGACTTCGGCCTTCACCTGCGGGTACTGGCGGAACTGCTCCGTGATGCCCTCGGTGCGCAGGGCGGTCTGGTCGTGCATGCGGCCCGGGCGGATGACACCGGAGTACAGGGTGCGGCCCTGGTGATCGCTGAAGGTGGTGGTCTTGATCGTGTTCTGCTTCTTCTTGCCGGACACGCACGCCTTGCGGCCCGGCCGCCCCGCGCGGGGGCGTCGGACCTGTACCTCGGTGCCGTCGAACCGCAGGTCCAAGCCTTCGGCATTGGCATAGGCGAACACGTCTTCCAAGGTCCGCAGCCTGATACCGGGCCGGTCGGGAACGGCGAAGCCACGGGCCGCGAGCAGGGGTCTGACCTGGCGGATCGCGGCGGAGACCGTGGAGCGGTCCACCCGGTACAGCTCGGCCAGAGCGGCGTGCGGCAGACCGAGCCGCAGGTGGACGAGGGTTACCAACAGCCGGTCGACGAACTCCAGCTTCGGCTTGCGGCCGGCTCCCTCTGCCCGGTGCCGCTTACTGCCTCGCTGTCGATCAAGCTCCGACTCCCGCCGGGCCCACCAGCCTGGCGACAACTCTTCGAGCAACTCGCCGAGATGTGCGCGAGAGACCCCGGACAGGGCAGGATGGGAACAGGCCGCACGGGCCCAGGTAAGCGTCACAACTCACCCAACCCGTGCGGCTCTTCTCACGTCACGGACCCGTCAGCACCGGGACTGTTCATCCCCAGGTCGTAAGTGCCCGGGCCGACTTCCTGTGCTCCCCAGCGGACGCGCTCCTCGCGTGCGACTTCTTCGAGGAGTGGGTCACCCCCCACCTGCCGTAGTACGCTCCGAGGTCACATGGCGGGTCAGCCGCGATCCGCCGCGCCGAGCAGCCTCCGGGCCGCGTCGATGATGCTCTTGGCGTCAAGACCCGCAGCGCTGAGGAGTTCCGCCGGAGTGCCGGAGGCTGGCAGGTCCCGGACGGCCAGGTGGGCGAAGGCCGGACAGTTGCCGGATCCGGCCAGCTCGGAGAGCACCGCTTCCCCGATCCCGCCCTGCGGGTGGTGGTCCTCGACCACCACCAGCGCCCCGGTCTCCCGAGCGGCGCGCAGCAGGGTCTCGCTGTCCACCGGCTTGATCGAGTAGAGGTCGACCACACGCGCGGCGATGCCGTCCTCGGCCAGCTCGTCGGCTGCCTTCAGGCACTCGTGGACGGTGACCCCCGCTCCGAGCAGGGTGATCCGGTCGGCTTCGCCGCTGCCGCGCAGGGTCTTGGAACCGCCGACCGGGAACTGCTCGTCCGCCGCGTACAGGACCGGGTAGGCGCCACGCGTGGTACGCAGGTAGGAGATGCCGTCCACGTCGGCCATGGCGATGGTGAGGGCGGCGGCGGAGGTCGCGTCGCTGGGGTACAGCACCGTGGAGCCGTGCACGGCACGCATCATCGCCAGGTCCTCCAGCCCCATCTGGGAGGGCCCGTCCTGGCCGATCTCCACACCGCAGTGCGTGCCGCACAGTGCCAGCGACACCCGGGAGACGGCCGCCATCCGGATGAAGTCGTGGGCGCGGGTGAGGAAGGCCGCGAACGTGGTCGCGAAAGGCCGGTAGCCGCGCACGGCCATCCCCACGGCTGTGGCGACCATCTGCTGCTCGGCGATGTAGCACTGGAAGAACCGGTCGGGGTACGCCTTGCCGAAGCCCTCGGAGTGGGTGGAATTGCCCACCTCGGCGTCCAGCGCGACCAGTTCGGGGCGCGCGCCGCCCAGCGCGACCAGGGCCTGCCCGAAGGCGGATCGGGTGGCCACCTGCGCGCCCACGTCGAACCGGGGGCGGCGCGCAGGGTCGTGTCCCGCCCGCCGTCGCGTCGGTGCCTCGCCGGTGGGCGGTTGCGGACCACGCACCGTCAGGTGCCGTACGCCTCCGAGCTCTTCGACGGCCCGCTCGGCCATCTCCGGGGGAAGGGCCTTGCCGTGCCAGCCCTCGGCGTCCTCCACCTCGCTGAAGCCCATGCCCTTGATCGTCCTGGCGACGATCACGGTCGGCCGCTGTCCGTCGGCCGCGGTACTCATGGCCCGGTCCACGTCGCCCAGATCATGTCCGTCGACGATCAGGGCGCGGCACCCGAACGCCTCCGCACGGCGGGCGTAGGCCTCCAGGTCCCATTCCAACTCGGTCGGGCCACGCTGCCCCAGGCGGTTGACGTCCACGATCACGGTGAGGTTCGCGAGTCGGTGCTGCCCGGCCTTGTCCAGGGCCTCCCAGACCGAACCCTCGGCCATCTCACTGTCGCCGCACAGCACCCACACCCGGTAGAGCTGGTGCTCCAGGTCCCGGCCGGCCAGGGCGATGCCCACCGCGTAGGCGATTCCCTGCCCCAGCGACCCGGTGGCCAGGTCCACCCAGGGCAGGACCGGGGTGGGATGCCCCTGCAGCCGGGCGCCCGCCCGCCGGTAGGTGGTCAGCAGTTCCTCCTCCGACACGACTCCGGCGGCCGTGAACATGGCGTACAGCAGCGGGGAGGCGTGCCCTTTGGAGAAGACGAGGTGGTCGTTGGCCGCCTTGGCGGGGTCGCGCCAGTCGTAGCGAAGGTGGCGGGCCATCAGCACGGCCATCAGATCGGCGGCGGACATGCTGGAGGTCGGATGACCGGAACCGGCGGCGGTGCTGGCCCGCACCGAGTCCACACGCAACTGCTGGGCGAGCTCGAAAACATCGGCGAGATCGGAGCTGGGACCCACGAGGGGTGCCGAGGTCGTGGCCATCTGCGAGGCCTCCGTTCAGGATCGGGTGGACAGTCGGTGCGCCAGGTCGTCCAGGTGCCGTTGCGCCCGGCGGGGCCTCGCCTAACCGCCGTGCTCGGCTTCGAACAGCCTCAAGGCTTCCACACACCCTCCCGGCCCGCGCGCGCTCGGCCGCTTCCCTCCTCACCGTCCGTGACGGACGCCACCGAGGAGGTCGCGCAACCCGACCAGGTCCCACTCGCCTGCCCGGACATCGCACGGGCCTGCGACCTGGCCCGCGTCTTCCGGGACCCGGGTCCGCAACCGCCGGGGCCCGTTCCTGCTCGAATGGATCCGCCAGGCCGAGCAGGACAGTCCGGCTCCCATCTGCGGCTTCGCTATCTTCCTCCGCCAGGACCTCGACGCCGTGACCGCCGGCCCGACCCTCCGCTGGAGCTCCGGCATCGTCGAAGGCCACGTCAACAGGGTCATTCTGTGGAATCAGCGATGCCGAGCCGTGTGCTTGTGCATCACGTCGAGGTAGTGGGTCGTGTCCCGCCGAGTGGTGTAGCCGATCTTGCCTCAAAGCTTCACAGGTGCGCAGCTGCCGGGAGACCGGACGGCGCCCTCGGACTGAAGCCCACAGGCTGACGCCTTGCCAGCCCAGACTGGGTTCCCGAAGCCGGGATTCCGGTCGTGAACTGCGCTTTTGCCGCCTTGATCGGCTACACCACTCGGTGGGACACCATCAGGTAGTGCCGATCGCGGTGCGGAACGTGGTTGTTCCGGCCGGGCAGGCTGAAGACAGCGCGGACCTCGGCCGGCTGGGCGAGGATGCTCGACTGCTCGCCGCAGGTGAGGACGGGGTTGACCTCGTGGTGGCAGCCTGCGGTGTCGAGGGCGGTGGTCAGTTCCTCGCGGAGCACGGTGACCTCGAACAACTCGGAATCAGGCAGGACGAGCGGTGGGAGAGTCACCGTTGATCCGGGCCAGAGGTTGATCCAGATGATGCTGACGGCCCTCTGGGTGACGACCAGTCGCAGGCCGCCCCACGCATAGGGGTAGCCGTCGATGTCGGGGCCCTTCATGAGGATGGCGGGGTGCGGGCGCCCTTGACCGAGGAGGTCCTCGGCCTCGGTCAAGGGCATCCCGCAGTGGAGCGGGCCGATCCGGCCGGTTCGGGCGAAGTCGACGAGCGCGTTCATCAAGGTCACGGCAGTGACTGTGACACTCTCCCGAGCCTGTGCGCACTCCGATGTCAGCGCGATGCGGAGCCTGTCCCGCCCCGTCGGACGTCGACGAGCGGCAGAAGGCGGGCCGTCACCGGCATGTCCAGTTCGCGTGGTGTCGGGCCGGCCGGAGTGGGTGTGTCGGCGAGGCGGTCGAGTGGCCGGTCCAGGGCTGCCTGGCCGTCCTCGACGGCTGCCTGGGTCAAGGGGGAGCGGCTGTTCCGGTGTGGCCGAATGGGCCCTTTGTGGGTGGCTCGGCGCGGTCAGGACCGCGTGGGCGCCACGGGGGCACAAGAAGTAGGGCGCGACCAGGGCGGCGAACCCCTCGGGCGAGACGACCCGGATGCCGAGTTCCTCCGCCTCCTCCCGCCTTCACGGCCGACTGGCGTGCCCGGTTCTTCGGCGGCGGTGGCCGACATTTCGGGCGGCTGCTGGGTGGTCCCGATGGTGGTCACTCGTAGTGTGGGTCGAGAACCGCGGGACAGCGGCCGCCAGGGCGATCCGGCGGACTACCTTCGACCAGGTCCGTCGTAGAACAGGCGGACCGGCACCAGGCGCTGCTGGACGGTGGCGTTGGCCGGTCCTGCCCCGAGTCGATCGAGACCACATTGGCCCCTCGACGGTGAGGCCGCGAGGTGAATTCCCTTACGTAGACGGCTATATGTGCGCGGTTAGCGGTGACCGGGTCGACGTTCTCCTGTTCGCACATCAGCAGGTACTCGGCCAGCCCGCGGGCGTAGACATCGATCGTGCGGGGCGCACGTCCGAGATCTGTCCAGATCGTCCGCTGTCGGATCGCGACCGTAATCGCGACCATAGAGGCCGATCTTGGAAAGAAAACTGGTAAGAACCGCGAGCTCCCATACGGTGCTCGCCACACCGGGGCGGCGAGCACCGACGCAAGAGCCCGTCATGGCGGCGCCGCCCGAGATCGACCACGCCGTGTTCGCCACGCTGTACCAGTTCCGCATGGCCACCAGCGGGCTGGATGGCCGATCTCTCCCCGGTCATCGGCTCCGAGTAGGCCGCGAGACGAGGCCCTTGTGGCGGCGGGGGTGGGGTGCCGACAGGGGGCCTCGGGGTGTGGCTAGCGCGGGACGGGGGTATCTCCGTTTACATATCCACCACGAACCAGCCCCGGCCCCGGCGATGGGTCCTCGGGCACCCCGGCGTCACCATGGTGGCGACGAGCCGGGCCGGGGCGAGCCCGACAGCGGCCGGGTTGGGGCCGGGACCGTGCTCGTTGAGAAGGGTCCAGGCGTGCAGGCTCTGGTGGCGGGTCGTCTCGACGGTCGGGGCCGCCGAGGCTGCGGTGGTGGTGAGGCGGTCACGGCGGTGGTGAGCACGATGCAGGCGATGAGCTTTCGCATAGTCGTTCCTCCAGTGGGCCAACGGGCCTGGCGACAGCGGGTGTTCGATCCGCTGCCTCAAAGGTCCCAGGCGGCCGGAGGCCGAACCTCCGCCGCAAGGAGGGACTGGCCCTCCTCCACGCGAGGGGGAGCCAGTCCAGCTCTCCTCCGCGCGAGGGAGAACCGGGGAGGGGCACGCCAAGGTCCCGCGCACACACAAGGAGAACGGGACGTCGCTAGGCACCTGGCTGAACAACCAGAAGGCCCGGCGGAGTAGCTCACCGAGGAGCAGTGCCTCCCTGCTGCTCGGAGCCAAGGACCAGTGCCGAGTAGCCGCGTTCCAGGGGGCTGTCGCCCGGGTACTCGGAGCCGCCGGCCGCCGCCAGGACCTGCGGGGGGCCCTGGAAGACGAGGCGGCCGTCGGCGAAGAGCACCACGTCGGAGCAGGCGGTTGCGACGTCCTCGACCAGGTGGGTGGAGACGACCACACAGGTGTCGCGGCCCAACTCCTGCAACAGCTCGCGGAAGCGCAGCCGCTGTGCCGGGTCCAGGCCGGCGGTCGGCTCGTCCAGCAGCAGCAGCGTGGGGTCGTTGACGATGGCCTGGGCGATGCCGGCTCGCCGCACCATGCCGCCGGACAGGGTCTTCATCCGCTGGTCGGCCTGGTCGGCCAGGCCCACCCGCTCCACGGCGCGTTGGACGGCCGCGGGGATGTCCGCTTTGGGAACCTCCTTCAGCCAGGCCATGTACTCGACGAACTCGCGCACCGTGAAGCGCTTGTAGTAGCCGAACTCCTGCGGCAGGTAGCCGATCCGGCGGCGCAGGGCCCGCAGGTCGCCCAGCCCGCTCACGGAGGTGCCGAGCAGCTCCAGTTCGCCCGCGGCGGGGCGCAGCACGGTGGCCAGTGCCCGGATCAGGGTGGTCTTTCCCGCTCCGTTGGGTCCCAGGAGGCCGTGGGCGCCGATGCCCAGGGAGAGGTCGAGCCCGTCGACGGCCATCCTCTTGCGTCCGGCCCTTACTTTCAGGCCGGTGGCCCGGATCTCCCAGGCATAGGTCTTCGGGGCGGTGTCAGCCGCGCTCATCGCGGGCGTCATGCGGTGGTCCCTTCCGAGGGTCAACGTTGGTTTCACAGCGCTGAGTACGCGTTTCTGCGGGCGGTCACGGCGCCGATGCCGAGTGCGAGGAGCAGCCCCCAGACGGGCAGCGAGTCCGGCTGCAGGGCGAGCGGGACGCGGCTGGTGGCCCAGGCGGGTGCCGCGATGACGACGCCCCAGGTGGCCACCAGCGCGGCGGCGGCGCGGGTCACGCCGACCACGCTGCCCAGTGCCAGGGCCATGGAAGTGAATGCCAGGGAGGGCAGCAACCACTGCGCGGCCGTCATGGCTCCGGTCAGCCATCCCGCCACCAGGAGCACCGGCACGACCACCGCCAGGACGGCGGTGGTACGCCGAAGGAGCAGGGGCAGACCGGCGCGGGCGGTGGGGGCCGTCAGTTCGTGCGCCGGGTCCAGGGCGCGCGACCACGATGCGGCCACGACGCACAGCGGTAGCACGGGCGCGATCAGCACCATGGGCGAGGCGCCACCGAAGACCGGCGCCCCGGTCGCGTCCAGCAGCAGCGCCAGCAGGGTGACGGCGACGGTCATGGCCAGCCACGGGGCCATGACCGGCGTCAGCCAGGCCGACAGCCACCTCGGTCGGTACCGCCGCGAGGGCGCCCTGACGGCCGCGTCCAGATGCGGTTCCAGACCGACCCGGACGGTGTCGAGAAGCGCGGCGATGCCGGGCACCCCGGTGGCCACGGAGGACGCCAGGCGACTCCGGCACATCGCGCACGTCTCCAGGTGGGCCTCCAACGCCCATGCCGTGTCCGCGGCGGTCTCCGTATCACCACGCGCATAGTCATCGATCAACCGCATCGGCACATGTTCCGCGCTCATGCCAGCGCCTCCCGCATCGCGATCCGGGCCCGGCGGGCACGGGTCTTGACCGTGCCTTCGGGCAGTCTGAGCAGGACGGCCGTCTCCCGGACGGAGAGCCCGTCCAGCACCGTGGCCTGCAGTACCTCTCGGAGTTCCGGCGCCAGTCGCCACAGGGCGTCGCCGACGTCGCCGCCGACGGTCCCGGCCAGCACCTCCTCCTCCGCCGCGGGCACCACCGCCCGCTCGGCGGCGGCGATCGGCGGCTCGGCGTGGTGGGCGCGCCGCCGGAACGCGTCGACGAGGCGGCGCGCCGCGATCGTCCACAACCACCCGACGGCCGTCCCACCGACCGCGCTCCCGGCGAACGCACCGGCCGCGCGCCACACCGCCAGATAGGTCTCCTGCATGACCTCGGCGACGATCTGCTCGTCCGCACAGCGGCGGCGCAACCGCACCGCCAGCCACGGCGACGTGCGCCGGTACAACTCGTCGAACGCCCCGCGGTCACCTCTGGCCACCAGCCGGAGGAGGCGTTCCTCGTCCAGCTCGTCCACTGCCCTCCTGCGTGATCTCACACCAGCCAGACGGCAGATGATGCGCACAGGTTCTGCATCGGACGTGATCCGCGTCACAGTGTCACGTGCGGGGGTTTGCGATCCCCCCAAAACCCGGTCGTCGGCTTCGATCCGGCTCATGACGAACCCTGGCGTGCCGCCGCACTTCGCCCTCCTCGGCACGGCCCTGACCGAGTACGCCGCGAGGAGCCTTGGGTACGCTCCTCGGTCCCGTCGGCGCGCGGAATCACGCCGCGTCGGATGTCCAGTCAGCCGGCCTTCGACCCGGCCGCCGTCGTGAACCGGTTGGCCTTCACCCGGACGGTGAAGGCCAGGTGCCCGCCGACGGCCCTGGATCTCCTCTCGACGGTGACGGGATCCGTGGCCCCGTCGAGCCGGCCGGCGTTATCACGAGCAGGCCGGCAACCGCGCCCCAGTCACCCGATTGCCGCAGCCCGCGTGCGCCAGTGGGATGACGCGGCGACCGTGGTACTGCGAGCAGACCGTTCTCCCGACCCTGCCAGGAGACGTCTGCCCGAGCAACACGATGCAGTCAGGAACGCCAACGGGTTTCACCGCACCGTTAAGGAGAACCTCGATGCGTACTGCAGCACGAACCTCGGCACTCGCCACCGCGACCCTCCTCGGCATGGCGCTCGCCAGCCCAGCGGCAAGCGCGGCGACCACGTCCACCCCCCAGAACAACGTCGTCAGACTCATGAACAAGGCCACCGGCTGGTGCCTGTACTACGACGGCGATGTGGTGAAGACATCCACGTGCGGCAGAACGTACACGGACCAGAGGTGGCGCGTCGAGCCAGTGGGAGGCGGCCTCTACCAGCTCCGGAGCCTCGACTACGGCACCTGCCTGTCCGGGTCCCCCTACGGTGAGGGCCAGAAACTGACGGCGATCGGATGCGGTGGCGCGGGAACCAGATGGGCCCCCAACTACTCTCCAGCGCCGGGAGCCACGGTCACGTGGTCGGTGTCCGCCGGCGGCAGCACCAGGTGCATGGGCAGCAACTCCGAGCACAACGCCTACACCTGGACGTGCACCTCCAGCGACCGCCAGCAGTGGGAGCCGATGAACGCGTAACCGCCTCACGCTCCGGTGGCGTCACAAGAGGCGGGGGGGGGGGGGGGGGGCGGCCCCAGCCCCCCCCCCCCCCGCCGTTGGGTCCCCGCGCCTGGCCCGCCAGCAGGTTCCTCGGGCCCTCCCGGTTCGGGGGGTGGAAAGGGGCGGGCTATGGTTCGCC
>NZ_JBVHLF010000120.1:0-4129 GCF_055559155.1 Kitasatospora sp. NPDC024654 | reverse complement strand
AAAGGGGGGGAAAGAAAGGGAACGCGCCCCTGCCCCCTGTTGGGGGGGAGGAAAAAGGGGGGGGGGGGGGGGCCCCCCCCCCCCCCCCCCACCCGCCTGAGCGGGAGGCGACGGCGGTACCTACCGGGCTCAGGGCTGCCCCGGCTTGCGCGTCCTGGACGGTGAGCGCGAGTCAGCTGCTGGTCGACTCGGCGGGCAGGGCGTCCAGGAGGGCGGTCTGCTGGTCGATCAGCTTGCCGTCGGTGCGGGACTTGTCCTGCTTGCGCAGCCACGTGCCGGGGCGGAACGTGGGGTCGGCGTCGCCGCCGGTGCGGTTGGCGGGGCCGGTGAGGGTTCCGCCGGCGGCGAGGTAGGCGAGCAGGCGACGGTACGACCTGTTCCAGTCCGGCTCCAGACGCCACAGCTCGTCCAGCGCATCCAGCTTGGCGGCCTGGTCGTGGGTGAGGTTCTCGGCCTTGCGCTGGCGGCGCATCCACGCCCCGACCGCGTAGTCCTCCAGCTTCGCGGTCGCCGGGATCGCCAGGTGTCCGTGCTGCTGGTGGAAGGCCTTCGCGTAGGCGTGGCCGCGTTCCCAGGCGTTGGCGTTCTTCGACCAGATCATGCCGAGCGCGTCCAGCTCCGAGACGCGGGCCGCATCGAGCAGGCCCTGACCGTTGAGGTGGCGCTGGCGGGCGAGCCAGGAGATCAACTCCGTGTGCTTGGTCCTGTCGGTGGGGTCGAGGTGGCCGTGCTCGATGTGGAACGCGGTGGCGACGGCGTGCATCCGCTGCCACTCGACCGTCCTGGGGTTGAACGCGCGCAGCTTCACCGCCTGGAGGATCTGCGTCGCGTGGTGCCGGGCGTTGATCCGGAGCCACTCGATCGGCGACTGAGCGGTGGTGCCGCTCTCGGCCTGCGCCTGGCTCGCGGTGTGGTGCTTGAGCTGGTGCCGGCTGGTGCGCAGTTCGGTGATCCGGCCGACCACGCGGGCGTCGTGGGCGGCCAGGGCGCGCAGGACCCGCCAGATGGTGCGGAAGCTGGATGCTTCGATCTCGGCGTCGGCCTCGGCCTTCACCACCGCGCCGGCCTCCCGGACCTCGGCCGGGTCGGCGCTGGCGGTGTCGTCGCCGACCAGCGGGCTGGGCAGATACACCGGGATGACGACCCAGGAGACCTTTCCCTGCCGGTAGGACTGGCGCAGCGCCCGGCCGATGGCCTGGACGATGTCGATGATCGAGGATTTGGGGTCGGCGAAGACGATCGCGTCGACGGCCGCGACGTCGACGCCCTCCGACAGCAGGCGGGCGTTGGCGAGGATGCCGCACTCCTCACCGTCCTCACCGGTGTGCGCGGCGAAGTCGGCGAACGCCTCGCGACGGTCCCTGAGCCGGTCGGTGCCCGCGACGGCCCGGGCCCACAGCCGCTCCGGCCGGTCCGCAGCCGGCAGCAGCTCGGATGTCAATCCCCTGGTTTCGTAGAGGCTTTCTTCATGCGGCCAGGCCCTCCTGGCGGTGACCGGCGCGTGCTTCGCTGATGATCCGTTCGAACTCCACCGGCGGCAGTCCGCCGGCCGCGCTGTGCCTGCGGCGTGTGTTGTAGAAGTCGGCGATCCAGGTGGCGATCTCCAGTCGGGCCTCGGCTCGGGTGGCGAACTTGTGCCGGTGGATGTACTCGACCTTGATGAGCGAGTTGAAGCTCTCCGCGGCGGCGTTGTCCAGGGCCGATCCCACGCGCCCCATGGACTGCACCACGCCCAGCCGGTCACACAGCTCGTTGTAGGCGGCGGACGTGTATTGCCCGGGTTCAACCGGTCGTCGCAACACCGCCACCCTGTTGGATCAACAGTAGTTGTTCGTTGAAGGCTTCGGATGGTGTCTTCCATTGCAAGGTCTTGCGGGGACGGCCGTTGAGTGCGGCGGCGACGGCGTCGAGGTCGCTGCGGCTGTGCCTGTTCAGGTCGGTTCCCTTCGGGAAGTACTGCCGCAGGAGACCGTTCGTGTTTTCGTTGGTGCCGCGCTGCCAGGGTGAGTGCGGGTCGGCGAAGTAGACCTGCAGAGTGGCGTCGACGCGCAGTTGCGTGTGCTGGGCCATCTCCGCGCCCTGGTCCCAGGTCAGAGACCTGCGCAGTTGCTCGGGCAGGGTCGTGATCGTGGCGGCGACGGCATCGCGGACGGCCGCGGCGCCGTGCCCTGCCAGGGCCGGGCCGTTCTTGGAACGTGGCTCGCCGTGGCCTTCCATCGGCGGCAGGTGCAGGAGCATCGTGAACCGCCTTCACTGCCGCGGTCGGAGTGGAAGATCACCCCGTCCACGGCGCCGCCCCGCGTGGCGGCGGCCATCTTCAAGATGGTGTCCCACCGAGTGGTGTAGCCGATCAAGGCGGCAAAAGCGCAGTTCACGACCGGAATCCCGGCTTCGGGAACCCCGTCTGGGCTGACAAGGCGTCAGCCTGTGGGCTTCAGTCCGAGGGCGCCGTCCGGTCTCCCGGCAGCTGCGCACCTGTGAAGCTTTGAGGCAAGATCGGCTACACCACTCGGCGGGACACGACCATCTTCAACGACGCGGCGACCAAGGCCGCGTCATGGTGGGCGCCCATCGCGTAGCCGAGGAGGCGGCGCGAGAACCGGTCGATCACCGTGGCCAGGTACAACTTCCCCTCTCCGGTGTCGACTTCGGTCATATCGCCGACCCACAACACGTTCGGCGAGACGGCGTCGAAGTGCCGGCCGACCAGGTCGCGGGCCGCCCGGCGCTTGCCCTGCCGGGTCAGCGAGCGGCGCCGACACGGCGGCTTGCGGCCCTGGAGCCCGAGGTCCGCCATGATCTCGGCGACCGTGCTCACCGAGACCTTCCAGCCCTCGGCCCACAGCTCGAGCGTGACCCTCGGCGAACCGTACGTCTCGCCCGAGCGACGGAAGAAGTATGTGATCCTCTCCTCCAATCGAGCGCGTCTGGCCTCACGGTTCGTCGGCGCGGCCGGACGATTGCACCACTTGTAGTACCACGCCTCGGACACGCCGAGCGCGCGACAGGAGACGGTATGCGGTATGCCGTGCTCGGCCCTCTGGCCGCTGATCACCCCGACGAGCGCCGCCGGGTCCGCCACAGCTACTTCACCCACAGGACCATGCAGCGCTTGAGGACATCACGCTCCATCTCCAGCTCCCGTACCCGCTTGGCCTGTTCGGCGGCCCGCCACCGCAGCCGGGCCAGTTCCTCGCGTTCGGACTCGCCCAGCGTGCCGTCACCGCCGGCCTTCCATGCCCGGCAGACCCAGGTGGCCAGGGTGGTCTCGTTGATCCCCAGCTCCCGCGCCACCTCCGCCACCGACCTCCCGATCTCGGCGACGATCCGCACAGCCCCCTCACGGAACTCCGCGTCGAACTTCCGCCTCTTCTCCGCCATGACTCCCAACTTCCCCTTCAGTCACAGCCTCTACGCTACGAGGGGAAGGTCACCGCCCGCCCTTCACGAGCGTGTGGGTGGTCTACGGGTGGTAGGCCTGGGTGATCGAGGTGATCACGTTCTGGCTGTTGGCCGTGATGAGGTACTGGTTGCCGAAGCAGGCGCCGGGTGCGGCCACGGCGCTCGGGTTGTGCAGGCAGTCGTCCTGCTGCTTCATGAACGCGTCCAGGCTGACCGGCTGCGGTGTGGCACCGTTCAGGACGTAGGTCTTGACGTCGTTGCTGAAGGTGTACACGACCGGGCTGCCGTAGCTCTCGTAGTAGCCGTCGTCCGGGACGTCGGAGCCGCAGACGAACTTGGTGGGCTTGGCCTTCATCCACACCGAGGTCATGTAGCCGTTGTCGGTGGCCTCCACCACCACCTGACCAGCCAGATCCTGCTTCGCCGCCGTCGTACAGTCCTGGCTCGGGGTGGCACCGCCCGACGGCTTCACACCGGTCGGCTTGGCACTCGGCCTGGCGGCACCGGTCGGCTTCGCCGCGATGGTGGGCGCGGTCGAGACGGCGGGGGCCGGCTGGGCGCCGCCGCCGGTGGAGGCCGCGGCGCCGGCCGTCGGCGAGCCAGCGGCACCGTCGATCTCGTCCGGGCCGCAACTGAGGCTTGCGGCTCGGGGTGACGTCAGGGCGAGGTGAGGATCAGGCCGGTCTCGCGGATGAAGCCGTTGAGAAGGTCGGGGCGGTACTGCATT
>NZ_JBVHLF010000119.1:0-16615 GCF_055559155.1 Kitasatospora sp. NPDC024654 | reverse complement strand
TCCGAAGCGTCTCGTGATTGACCCCGAGATCATCAGCCACCGAGCGGATCGTGCGTCCCGGCTCCGACAAGTACAGCGCCACGGCGTCCGCCTTGAACTCCGGCGAGTACACCTTCATCACCACGGGGGACTCCTCTTCCTCTGGATCTCTGCGATCCAGTGTCTGGGGTGTCCACACTTCAGGGGGAAGCTCCCATCGCTGCCGGGGTCAAGTTGAGGAGGCGCGGCGATGACCGCGTTTGACAAGTACCTGCACGCGATCATCATGCGGGCGATACAGGAAGCCCGCGAGGATGGATCGGCGACGATCGAGTCCCACCATCTCCTGTTAGCGATCGCCGCCGACAATGAGGCCACCACGCAACTGGTGCTGACCACGGCAGGGCTCGATCGCCGAGCGCTCCGCAATGCACTGGACCGGGAGTTCGAGCACAGCCTGCGGGCAGTCGGGGTCTCTCCGGCCGCGTATGCCCTTCCTCGACCGAGCCCTGTTTCCGGGCAACCCAAGATGGGCGCATCGGCCAGACTCGCGCTGGAGCGGAACTTCGCCTCTGTTCGCCGCAAGAAGGACCTGCAGCCGGCGCATGTGCTGCTCGGGATCCTGCAGGCCCAGGTCGGCACCGTGCCACGTGCTCTGGCCCTGGCTGGCGTCGACCAGGCCGAACTGGTGAACCGCGTCCAGCAGGTGCTCAGCAGCGAAGACGCATGACCACCGGAAATGGCCTGCTGCCGCCGATCTCCCCAACCGCCACCCCTGGCCACTCGACCACGCTGTGGCGCGGGACCGGTCCTGCAGACGCGTAACCGTCGGCGTGGACAGGGGCCGCACGACCGTATACGGCTTACCCACCAGCAAGGAGAGGATTCAATGGACCAACGTGCTGCCTACACCGACGGCGGCCAACCACACCCCGCAGTGACCGAGAATCAGGTCGCCAGGTCTGCAGCCCTACCGGCCTCAGCGGCCGACGGCCACGCAAGGCTCCAACGCCTACTCGACCAGGCCGTGTCTCCTGGGGGCCTTCCCGGCGTCCTCGCCGAGATCCGCGACGGCGACCGGCAGTGGTCCGGTACAGCGGGAATGGCTGACACCGTAACCGGCCGTAAGCGCTCACCGCAGGACCGGTTCCGTATCGGCAGCATCAGCAAGTCGTTCGTGGCCACTGTGATGCTGCAGTTAGCGGCTGAAGGCCGGCTGAGCCTGGACGATACTGTGGAACGATGGCTGCCCGGCATAGTCCGCGGCCACGGCCACGACGGCGGCGAGGTCGCCATCAAGATGCTGCTCAACCACACCAGCGGGATCTTCAACTACACCGATAACCAGGAAGCCCTGAACCGCGACGAGACCCACACCCCCGAGTCGCTCGCGCAGATCGCCATGTCGCATCCGGCCACCTTCGCACCGGGATCGGACTGGGCGTACTCCAACACCAACTACGTCCTCGCAGGCATGATCATCGAACGGGCCAGCGACCAGGCGCTCGCCGACGAGATCACCGCCCGGATCGCCGGCCCACTCGGCCTGACTGGGACGTACCTGCCGCACGGCAGCGACCCGACGATCCGTGAGCCGCACTCCCGGCACTACACGAAGTTGTTCCAGACCGACTGTGCCGCCCCCGTCTACGAGGCGACCGAGCTTGATCCGTCCATGTTCTGGGCGGCTGGCGGCATGATCTCCACCGCTCAAGACCTCAATCGGTTCTTCAGTGCCCTGCTCGGCGGCCGCGTGCTGCCGCCAGACCAGCAACGCGAGATGTTCACCACGTTGCCGACCAGCGGCTGGATCCCCCATACCACTTACGGTCTCGGCATCTCCTCGGTGAGGCTGCCCGGTGGGGAAACAGTCTGGGGCATGGGTGGCGCGCTCCTGGGCTCATGGTCCTACAGCTACGGCACCCGCGACGGAGCACACATGCTCACCGTCAACGTCAACGGCGACTGGGTAGACAAGGGTTGGGACGACCCCATCGGCATCTTCACCGATCTGCTGCAGACGAAGTTCTCACCTCTGACCGGGACCTGAGCATCGCAGTCATGATGCGGATCGTGTGCTCAAGACCGCGGCCTCGCGGGGACCCGGCACGACCCAGGGGCTTGCCGGTGGGGAAGTTCGCGGAGGACCGGCAGAGCCGTCGGGGGCAGCGTCGCCCGACATCTGAGCGAGCAAGGAGACGGGTCCTCTTCCCACCGCGCAACTGTCAGGGCGGCGGCGCGGAGGACCCGCAATCACAACGACACGACCCGCTGGCAGATCAAGGGCACCAAAACCCTGGCCGAGCTGCTCACCGAAGCGTTCCGCGCCAAGCTGCCCGCCCTCGACTGGCGGATCGGCACCGGCAGCAGCCTGACCGGCACCGTGCAGCGGACCACATTCGCCACCGCCGAGCGGCGTACCGCGTTCGACCAGTGGGCCCGCTACCTCGACGCGGTCGTCTGGCCCGAGACCCGACTCGGCCGGCGCCACCCGGCGCCGTGCCAAGGCCGAGAACCACCTGGGCGTGCACGTGACCACCGCCGCCGGCCTGTACGAGCAGCCGCGGCCACAGCGACAATGGCCCGCTCCCGAGAGCGGTGACGGGAGCGGGCCATTGTTGGAGCCTGATCGTGACGGCAGGCCCGAACACCACGACTATGGCCTGCCCGTCCTCCAGATCCGTACGCTTCCCACCACGGAGATTCACCCAGCCAGCGGCATCCCCACGCAGCCTGGGCATCGTCTCGGGGCCGTGCCCGTTCCGGCGGCGCGCTCGTTGAGCCCGGTGCCTGCCCGGCAGGGCGGGCGGCGTACGGGCTCATATCCCCGGTCCGCGCGCCGCCCGCCCCAGATGGGTGACGGAGGTCAGCCCCAGGCACCCGGAGGCGGTTACTCGTCGTCGGCCGGCGGTCGCGAAGGCAGTGCCCATCACGCGCAGCGAGGCCCCGGCACCCCGGTCGCCGTCGACGGTGCGCCCGGCGGCGAACAGGTTGCCGATGTCGCGGCTGCGCAGGACGTCCAACGGGATTCCGTAGCAGCCGGGTTCGCCGATGAACGTCCACTGCGCGGGCCGACCCGGGCCCGGGTGGTACTCCATCGGCCAGGCCCCGACGGCCACCGCGTCGTCCATCGGTCCCGGCGAGAGCAGCTCGTCCTCGGTCAGTCTCCGCCGCGCGCACAGATGGCGTGACTCGCGCGTACCCAACTCGGGTCCAGTGCCGACGAGATAGGCCCCGGCGCAGCCGGGGAGCGAGCGGACGACGCTCAGGTAGGCCTGTGCCTGCTCGCGCGCGCCGGCCTCGGCGCGGCTGGTGTCGGCCGCATCGCGCGCGTCGTAGCCCTCGTCGACCAGGTAGCTGATGACGTCGCCGGAGCCCGGCAGCCGTGCGATGAGCCCGCCTTCGGCGACCAGCGGTCCCACACCCGCGCGCCTCGCCCGGCGCACGGCGGCGCCCACCGCCTGCGAGGTGACCTCGACATCGGCCGGTATGCCACCGAAGCGCACGCCGAGGCTGCCGTTCTGCACCCAGCCGTCATGACCGTAGCGGACCTCGGCACCGGCCCGGTGGGCCAGGTTGGCCTCGCCGGTGGCGTCGACGAAGGCGGCTGCGGTGAACTCGTGGATCCCGGCGTGGTCCGCCACCCGCACCGAGGTGATCCGGTCGCCGTCGCGCCTGGCACCGACGAGCTGGCTGTGGAGCCTGACCTCCACCCCGGCGCGGGCGCAGACGACGTCCAGCGCGCGCTTGACACTCTCCGGGTCGAAGACGACCGCGACACCGGTGAAACGGGTCGGCCGGCTGAGCGCGTTCATCCCACGCAGTTCTGTGAGCACCTCCTCGGCGACCCCGAAGACGACCTGACGCCCATCCTCACGGGTGAACAGGCCACAGTAGGTGGCCACGTTCCGCAGCGTCGCCGCACCGCCCAGGCAGGGCCCGCGTTCCAGCAGCAGTGTCCGAGCGCCGGCCCTCACCGCGCCGACCGCCGCGGCGACCCCTCCCGAGCCACCTCCGGCGACGAGCACGTCATACCGGTCGATCATGCTGCGCTCCTCTCCTCGTTCTCGGTGAACAGCGCTGCCGCGTTTCCGGGCGTCCCGGGCAGGATCGGGGAACATCAGTCGGGCGGCGCGCCGGGCGGCGCGGCCGCTCCGGCTTCGTGGGACGCGGCAGCGATGGACTGCAACGCGACGATGTGGGCGCGCAACCGCTCACGCCCCAGCGCGGTGCCGCGCAGCCAGGTCCGCGGCCGCCGCTCCGCGGTCCCCTTGCGCACCTCGACGTAGTCGGCGCCGCGCAGGGTCGCGAGTTGCTTCGACAGGGCCGAGTCGGTCAGCCCGACGTGGTCCCGGGCGAAGCCGAACTCACACCAGTCAGCGGCCGCCAGCAGCGAGAGGATGGCCAACCTCGTCGGGTCCAGCAGCAGTTGGTCCAGCGAGTGGTCGCCCGGCGGCATCCGGTACTGCGGACTCACACGAAACCCTTGGCCATCCGGGAAGCGGCGATCCGGTTGCCGATAATCCCGACCACGAGCATGACCACGGTGAACGGCACGCCGAAGGTGGTGGCGGGGTGGTGGGCGAACCAGGAGTGGCCACTGCGGGGCAGCAACCAGCCGCCGGCCAGCGGCACGACGAGCGAGCACACCACGATGACGGCGACGAACGTGCGCCGGGCGCGCCGCGAGAGCAGGTCCGACGCGGGCCGGACCCGGACCCTGAAACCGATGCGGATGGCGACAACCGGTGACACCTTCGGCAGGTAGGTGAGCAGGATGCAGAGCGCGAAGGTCAGGAAGTCGATGCCGGAGGCGGTGTCGGCGCTGAGGTAGTCGTGCACCGAGACGACCACGATGCCGACCAGTCCCACCGCCAGCCATCCCCACCACGGCACGACCGTGCCGGCCGCCAGCTGCTCCCTACGACGCTGGATGCCCACCAGCGCCTCGCGGGCCTCGTCCGGGTTCATATCGCCACCTCTTTCTCTCACTGCGGGTTGACACTTGCCTGAGGAGAAACTATCGACCCCTTTCCCCTCAGGCAAGTAAAAACTTTCCCTTCAGGAAAGTAATGCTCCAGGGCGCTGACCGAGAGCCGACCCGGCTGGCCCGGAGGATCGTCCGGGCCCCGGGGACCGCGTTCACCGAGTCTGCCCGGCCGCCGAGGTCCGGCCCGGACGTCCGGTCAGCGCCGCGCACGCGAAGGCGGCGACCGCCAGGCCGGCGAGCAGCCAGTAGGCGCCGGAGTACCCGTGCACCAAGGCGGCCTCCGGATTTCCGTGATCGGCACGGGTGATGGCGGTGGCGACGGTCCCGGCCAGGGCGAGGCCGATGGCACCACCGATCTGCCTGGAGGTGTTGACGAGCCCCGACGCGGCACCGGCGCGATCGGCCGCGACACCGGCCAGCGCGGCTGCCGCCACCGCGACGGACGTCAGGCCCAGCCCCGCGCCGTTGAGGACCAGCGGGACGAGCAGGTCGCGGCCGTAGCGGCCGCTCAGCGGCAGCCGGCTGTACCAGACCATCGCCATCGCGAGCAAGGCGATGCCGCTCAGCAGGACGGCCCGGGGACCGCTGCGCCGCATCCAGCGTTGGCCGAGCTTCGCCGACAGCGCGATGGCGGCGTTGCACGGCAGGAACGCCAGCCCGGTCTGCAGAGCGTGGTAGTGCCAGATGCGCTGGAGGAACAGGGACAACTGCAGGAAGACCGCGAAGGCACCGGTGTAGAGCAGGCCTCCGGCCAGGGTCGCCGCGCGCAGCGAGGGGGAACGCAGCAGGTCTGGCGGCACCAGCGGCGCCGCGGCCCGGGTTTCGACCACGCAGAACGCCGCGATCAGGACGGTGCCGGCAACGAGCAGCAGCACGACCGAGGGCGCGCCCCACCCCTGGGTGGGCGCCTGGGTGAGCGCGAGCGACAGCGCGACCAGGCCCAGCGTGACGGTCAGCGCGCCGGCGCTGTCGAAACCCAGCCTGCGGCCGACAGCAGGACTCGGCGCGGACACAAACGGCAGGACCAGGACGATCGCGGCGCCGACCGGAACGTTGACGTAGAACACCCACGGCCAGCCCGCAGCGGAGGTGAGGATGCCGCCGAGCAGCTGACCAGCCGCGCTGCCCAACCCCGACACCGCGCCCCACAGGCCGATCGCGGAGCGCCGCTCCTCGGGATCGGGGTAGAGTTCGGCGATCAGCGAGAGCACCGCCGGCGCCATGAAGGCCGCCCCGAGCCCGGCGGCCGCGCGCATCGCGATCAGCACGCCGCCGCTCGTCGCGAGCCCGCACCCCAGCGATGCCAGGCAGAACACGGTGACACCGGCCAGGAAGACCCGCCGTCTCCCGAGCAGGTCCCCGGTGCGGCCGCCGAGCAGCAACAGGCCGCCGAAGACCACGGCGTAGGCGTTGACGACCCACGGCAGGCCACTGTCCGACAACCGCAGGCCGCGGCCGATCGAGGGCAGCGCGACGTTCACGATGGAAACGTCCAGCAGAACCATGAACTGCGCCATGCACAACATCAGCAGGGCGATCGAGCGGTGCCCACGCGGTCGGCCGTCGGACCGATCGATGACGGCGGCGGACGGCCGGCGGCTCACCAAGAGACGGGCGGGTGTGACGGACATCGGGATCCCTCCGGAACGTGGCTGCAGGCGGGACCGGGGCGACGACGCACTCGCCGCGCGGCAGTGAGCACGGGCCGCGAAAGGGCCTGCATCGCTAGCCTTGCGGCCCGGGAAGCTACGGTGGAGACCCTTTCGGTCCAGGTCGAAGAGCACGAGCCCGGTCCACCCGTTCCGGCGGGTGGCACCAGCCGGAAGCGGCCGAACGAGCTTTCCGCCGGTTATAGTTCAGCGGCGTCACCACTCCGCAGACCGCCACGGCCAAGCGCGGGGCGGCCTCCACCCGCCGTGCCGGCCATCGCCACACAGCGCCGGAGCCGCGCGAAAAGCCGACCGGAGAATCTCGGCAGGCGGGCGGGGGAACCTACTGGGAAAGGGACGGGGTCGGGTGCTTCGTGTGCGTTTCACCCTCGATGACCTGATCAGGGTGCGTCTGGCCACCGCGGCGCATCCGATGGCCGAGACCGCGCTCAGCCTGCCCGCACTCCGGGACCGCAGGCCCGGCGGCGGCGGCATCGACCCTTGGCGCTCCCACACCAGACAGGCTCTGAGCGTGCAGCTGCACCCCTTGCTGGAGCTGGTCGCCGCCCTGCGTGGCCGACACGAACAGTTCCTCTGCCGGGTGCGCGGCTTCTCCTGGCTGGAACGCAATCTCGACAGCGTCCTGGGCGCCGACCACGCGCGGCTGGCCACCGGCCTCGCCCGGCTCACCCACGCCGCCCCCGGCGCGGCCGGCTGGCTGGACGCGGCGCCCCACGGCCAGCCGGAAGACCTGGTCCATCTGGGCCGGGCCGTACGGATCTACCACGACGTGGCGGTGGCCCCGTTCTGGCCGAGGATCGCGGCCTGCGTGCAGGCCGACCGCGCGCTGCGGGTCCAGGACCTGGCCGCCGGCGGAGTCCACCGGCTGCTCAGCCGTCTGCACCCGAGCATCCGCTGGGAGCCACCGGTCCTGCACATGCCCTGCCCCTGGGACCTCGACATCGACCTCCACGGCCGGGGCGTGGTGCTGTCACCGACGTTCTTCTGGCCCGCCCCGCTGGTGCACGTCGACGAGGTGGACACCGGCGCACCCATCGAGCTGCGCTACCCGGTCTCCCGCGACCTGACCTCCTTCCGCACGGTCTGGGCCCCCGCGACCAGCCCGTACGCCAGCGAGCGCGTACTCGCCGGCCTCCTCGGCGCCACCCGGGCGCGAATCCTGCTGGCGATCGCCGACGGGCACGCCACCACCACCGCGGTGGCCCGCGCCGCCGCCGTCGCCCCCGCCTCCGCGAGCGAGCACGCCACCGTCCTGCGCTCCGCCGGCCTGATCACCACCTCCCGCCACGGCCAGTCCGTGCACCACACCCTCACCGCGCTGGGCGCTGGGCTCGTCGAGGGCGATCACGACCGCAGTGCCTGAACGGGGTGGAGTGGAAGGATCCCCGCTCCGGTTCAGGGTCGGGGGACGTTACGCAGGTTGCCGCGGGCAAGGTCAAGCACGCCGCCCGTCAGAACGGCGGTGATCACGTCGACCAGGGCCGGTCCGGGGTGAGCGAGGGCCGCCGCCGGTCCCGCCTCGACGTCGGTGGGCTGCCCGATCCGCCACGACCGGGTACCGAGCGCGGTCGCCACGCCGGCGTAGTCGCCCGGGTCGTGGCCGGTCGCGTAGGCGGGGCGGCTGTCGACCAGCATCTCCAACTTCACCGTGCCCGATGAGGAGTTGTTGAAGATCACGGTCATGACCGACAGTTGCTGTCACCCACCACACCGCTCGGCTACCGCACAGGTGGCCCCGCCATGACGACCACCTCCGCCCGGCTGGACCTGGTGCGCAGTGGTGCCACCCGCGCGTAGGCGTCGGAGTGGTAGAAGGCGAGCGCGTCCTCGTGACTGCCGAACCGTGCCACCACGGTGCGGCGGTCACGCAGGTGGTCGCCCTCCAGGACGGTGGCGCGCCCTCCTTGCACCAGGAGTTCACCACCGAAGGCCGCGAGGACGACGCCCACCTCGTCCTCGTACCGGGCGAAGAGCTCCGGGTCGTACACGTCGATGTGGGCGATCAGGTAGCCGAACATGCCTCTCCTGGCGTGCGGTCGCGGTGGTCACGGGTTGGCCTCACTTGCAGGCACACACGTCAGCGCAGGGCCACTCCGGTGACGGTGAACGGCAGGGCGGCCGGAAGCCCCACCGTCTGCTGGTCCATCTGGCTGTCGGTGACGAGGAGTTGGTGGTCGGCCCAGGCGACACCGGTAGGGAAGCGCAGGCCGGGGCTCGCGATCCGGGCGGTGATGGTGCCCCGGCGGCCGTCGGGGGTCAGCTGGATCTGGGCCACCAGATCCGCCCGCGGCTGCGCCGCGTACAGGGTCATGCCGTGCAGGGCGAAGCCGTCCGAGCCGGGCAGCCGGTATCCGCCCAAGTCCACGGCGGTGATGTCACGGTCGGCCAGGCCAACGCGGAACAGGCCGCCGGTCGCGGTCTGGCCGACCAGGAGCGCCGAGCCGTCGGGAGTCAGCGCGATGCCGTTGAGGTTGAAGCCGGGCACATAGCGGATCGGCGTGCCGGTCAGCGGCAACCAGGCGTCGATCGCACCGGGCTGCGCATCCGGACGAACCTGGTCCGCGTCGATGCGCCACAGCACCGGGGAACCCGCCGAGACGTCCGTGACGTACGCGTTGCCGTCCCGGTCGAAACCGAGGTCGTCCAGGAACGCCTTCCCCACCGAGGCGGCCGGCACCGAGAACTCCCGGATCAGCGTGCGGGTACCGGTGTCGTACACGAAGACCTTGCCGAGCGTCCCGCCGACCACCCACAGCCTGCCGTGCGCGTCGAGCTTGACCCCGAAGGCCTGGGTGCGGCCGTCACCGCCCGCGGGCAGGAAGACCGAGGTGCTCGAGGATCCGACATGGCCGGTGAGCACCGCGCCGTTGCCGCTGCTGGAGACGTAGAAGGTGTCCCCACCCGGCTGCACCACCACGCTCTCGGGATAGGCGGCGGCCGAGGGGAGATCGTAAACCGTCCGCACGGGACGCGGTGCGGCCTGGGCCGCCGAGACGGTACCAGAGGCCAGCAGGATCGCGACGGCGGCGACCAGCACGGGACGACGAAGCATGAAAGAACTCCTCAGGACATCGGGGCGCGGAGCCGCGCACCCGCGCCGCAGTTCGGCGCGGCAATCACTCTGCTCGCAGTCGGCTCCTGCTCGGGAGAGCCTTTCGGCCGGTCCCGAAGAGCCTGGCGCTCCGCTCCGAGAGGCGCTGCGGGCCACCCTGTCGGGCTCGGGGGATCGTCACCGCAGGTCGGGGCGGGAGAACGAGTCGGTTTCTGATGCAAGGACTCGTCGGCGGGGTTTCGGTATACGGGGTCCCGACTGCCGCGCAGTGGGCGCCCAAGCCCTGCCAGACCCCGGCTGACCAGCGACAACACTCCATCCCGACGAGCACCCGACCACCTCCGGAGCCGTGGAACCCGGCGCCCACCCGACGCGACAGCCGGGCCCTCACCATGCCCACAGAGCAGAAACACCGGCCCGGCCAAGCAAAAACGGCCCGCCAGCCAAGCTGACGAGCCGTCATGCAAGATCAAGGCTAAGAGCGCAGGTCACTTGCCCCGCACGCTTCGGGGTCACATTCTTCGTGGGCGGGCGCGGCTGCGGCCGCGTATCCGCCGCGGGCCTTCTCCTCGGGTGCGGCGTCGTCGGCCGGGCGCATCGCGCCACCCAGCACGGCGAACGCGGCGACGCCCAGCATGACGGCGCTCATGACTCGGCCTGCGGTCCTGTTCTGCATGGAAGGCTCCTCCAGTTCGGTCAGTCCAGCCAGACGGCCGCGGGTGTTCACGCCAGCTGGCACATAGCGAGGAACTCCCATTTCAGCTTATCCGGTCAGGCCTGATCGGGCATCAGTTCAGCCTGGATCCACCGATTCATGATCGACGCGGGGAGGGGCTGACCGATGGTGGCCGTTGCGGACCACCAGGCGCCGACCCGGACCGTCATCACCGCCGCCTGATTCTGTACACAACAAGGGACAGCGTTTGGGCAGCGGACGCCACTGGCGGCTGATTCGAAATGTTCACGAGTTTCGACAGCAGCGGCAGCGACGTCCGGGTGTGTCGTCCCGGGGTGGAACGGCCCTTGTCGTCGGGGGCTGGCTGGCGGTGCGCACGGTGGTGTGCCGGGGCACGGTGGCGTTCGTCCGGATCGGGTTCATGCGGCCGCGTCGACGAGGGCTTGGAGCAGGCGCTGGGGGTCTTCGGCGAGTCGGTTGCAGACGTAGAGCCACCATTCCGTGCCGAAGACGACGTACTCGCGGGTGGGGTGGCCACGCTCGGCCATGGCGCCGAGGCGGTCGGGCCCGAGGCCAAGGAGGGTTTCGAACTCCCAGGGGGCGGAGTCCTGGTTCTTCCTGCCGACGTAGTGGTCGATACGGCCGATCAGATCCCAATCGTGGGTGGCGAAGGAGCACAGGTGGCCCGAGTCGGCCAGCTGTTGGGCGTACTTCAGGTAGGCAACGGTCAGGGCCGGGGCTTCCCGCCGGTGGGCGATGCTCTCGGGTTCGAGGAAGGCGCCCTTGACCAGGCGGATGCGGTCGGGACGGGTGAGCAGCTCCGGTAGATCGTCTGCGGTGCGGTGCAGGCGCGCCTGGACGGTGATGCCCACGTGGTCGAACCGCTCGCACAGCGTGCGGTGCAGGGCCAGCACCGCGTCGGTGCGGTCGGAGCCTTCGGCCGAGATCATCATCTCCCGCCCGGTGGCGGCGGTGGCCTGGGCGACACGAGTGGCGTTGGCCAGCGCGATCTCCGCGTCGACGGCGAGGCCGATGTGGGACAGGTCGAGGGAGATCGAGCACCCGGGCGGCAGCAGCCGGGCGGCGGCGAGGAACGTGTCGGTCTCTTCGGTGGCCCGCTGCGGGTCGCGGCAGCTCTCGCCCATGTACTCGACATTCACGCGGTGGCCGGCGGCCAGGATCTGCTGCGCGCGGTCCAGGGCGTCCAGGATGCCAGCTTCCAGTCGGGTCAGCCGCCGAAGGAATTGCTCCATGTCGACTGTTCTTCAGCGACCTGACCCTGTGGCCGGACGGCCAGAGCAGCGACTGGGGCCGGCGCGGCACGGACTGGGAAGGCGGTCTGCGTCAGCTGGAGGACGCCCCCGCGCCCGCGTTGTACCTGATTCTCAGCCAGTACCACCACGCGATCCTGGGCGACGCCACCCGCCAGGGCATGAAGCTGTACTTTGCCGACGGCACGGTTGAGCAGGTCCCCCCGAGGTCCGGGAGAAGGCCCGCGCGTTCATGCAGCAGACCTTGGAGCGGGACTGGCCCGGCTACATCCGGGGGATGATCGCCGACGGCAAGATCGCACCGCCGGACCGAGCCGAGAGCCCGAGGCCGGACGATGCTGCCTCGGGCCCCGTCGCGGGGCGCGTGCCGCCCTGCTGCGCCCCGCGCGCCCTTGACGGGCGGTCACCTGTGGGTGGAGCGTCATGCAAAACTGCGCAACCGACTTGGTACGGGAGGGCATCATGACGCTACGGTTCGCCGGGGTGGACCCCAACACCGGCAAGGATGAGAGCCCGATGGTGTGGGTGGACGACGAGCAGAGGGAGCTGGTCGTCCAGGGCCTCAAGCCCGGTGCCGAGCTCCTGACGGAGATCGGCACGACCGAGTGGGTACCCGGCCACTCCGTCGGTACCCCCGACCACGAGAACGTGACCCGCATCCCGCTGCGCATGGCGCAGGTCATCAGGAAGGCGCTCGATGATGCAGAACGTGACGGCCTTCTCTGAGCTCCTGGCCGGCGCCGAGCACTCCGCGGTACACCTGGAGATGCGCGACTCCTACGGCGTTGCCGGAGAGGCAGAGCAGTTCGAGACCTTCCGCCGCACCGGTGTGCGCCCGGACCTCGACCCCGAGGGTGAGGACTGGTCCGACTGGGTGCCGATGATCCGAAGTGCGGTCGCCCGCGGCGTGGTGATCCGCCGGGCTCGCATCGTCTCCGAGCCGGTCACCGAGTACATCCGCTTCGAGCACGCCGGGACCGTGGTCAACCTCGCGGCCGGCGAGGAGGTCCGTTGGCTGCCGCGACGCCGGGCCTCCGACCTCGCGCTGCCCGGCAACGACTTCTGGCTGTTCGACGGGAGGATCGTCCGGTTCAACCACTTCACCGGCGACGGCGCCTCCGCCGGGCCGCAGATGTGCGAGGACCCCGCCGTCGCCAAGCTCTGTGCCGACGCGTTCGAGGCCGTCTGGGAACGCGCCGTCCCGCACGAGCAGTACACCGTCTGACGCCCGAACCGGACGACCAGCTCCATGCCCACCTCCCCGTCCTCCAGCGCCCAGGAAGCCCGCCTGGCCGTCGCCGCACGGCTGCGCGAGATCATGCTCGACGCCGACCTGACGGGGCAGGAGCTGGCCGCCCGGTGCGGCTGGAACGGCGCCAAGACCTCCCGCATCATCAACGCCAAGACAGCGCCCTCGGACGCCGACATCCGCACCTGGTGCCGGGCCTGCGATGCCGACGACCAGGCCGACGACCTGATCGCCGCCAACCGCGCCGTGGACTCCATGTACGTCGAGTGGCGCCGCCTCACCCGCACCGGCCTGCGCCGCCTCCAGGAGTCCGCCGCGCCTCTGTACGAGCGCACCCGGCACTTCCGCTCCTACTCCTCCCGCGTCGTGCCGGGCGTCCTGCAGACCGAGGCGTACGCCACCGCGCTGCTTGCCACGGTCGCCGACTTCCGCCGAACCCCCAACGACGTCGCCGACGCCGTCAAGGCGCGCCTGGCCCGCTCCCGCGTCGTGCGCACCGGCCACCACCGCTTCGCGATCCTGATGGAGGAGTCCGTCCTCTACTACCGCCTCGGGACCGCCGAGACGATGGCCGAGCAACTGGAGCACCTAAGGGCTGCCATGGCGCTGCCGGCCGTCTCGCTCGGCGTCATCCCGTTCACGGCACAGCGCACCATGTGGCCGGTGGAAACCTTCAACATCTTCGACGACGCCGAGGCCGGCGTGGAGCTGCTGTCCGCCCAGGTGACCGTCACCACGCCCAGCGAGCTCGCCCTCTACGCCCAGGCGTTCGACCGACTCAAGGACTTCGCGGTCTACGGCGCACAGGCGCGGACCCTGATCAACCGGGCCGCTGACTCCCTGGGCTGAATTCCTGCAAACACGTGCAAACACGTTGAGGGTCAGGTCGGTCACTCCCTACCGTCGAACCGTCGCCCGCCGTGACGGACCGGACACCCGGCCCCGGCGGGCGAGCCGGGCCGCTGCGCCCGCCCGCCCCCGTCGGGTGGGCGCAGCCGTCACTGCCGACGAGAGAGCGGAGAACCGCCGTGGCCGCGCACCGCATACCCCGCCCACCGGCCACGGCCGCGCTTGGGCAGCGTCGGCGGGTGCGAGGGCCCCGGTGACCACGACCGTCGAGACCCCGACGCTTCCCCCGGCTGCCAGCTCCGCCAGGGCGCTGCTGCCCTACGAGCCGCAGTCCGCCGCAGCGGCCCGGCGCCTGGTGCGCACCACGCTGCGCGCGTGGGGGCTGGACGACCTGGTCGAGGCTGGCGAACTGGTCGTCAGCGAGCTGGCGGCCAACGCCGCGAAGACCGGCTGTCGGCGGAAGATGACGGTCGCCGTCGAGCGGATCACCGACCGGTGCGTGCGGATCAGCGTCCGCGACGGCTCCCGCGCCCTGCCCTGCCTGATCGACGCCGGCCTTGCCGCCGTGTCGGGGCGCGGCGTGGCCCTGGTCCACCACCTCACCGGCGGGCACTGGGGCGTGACCCTGGAGCCGTTCGGCAAGACCGTCCACGCGGACCTGCGTACCCGCTCTCCCGGCCCGGCTTAGCCCAGTGCCTCGGTGCGCCGGGGCGTCCCTCTACTCCTCCCGGGCGCCGGGAGGGCACCATCACAGCGACGACGAGGAGGTCGGTATGGACATTGACGGTGACCACGGTGGTGGAGGCTCGGGCGACGGAGGCGGGGGTGACAGGCACCCGGGGACTCCGTGGACGCCGCCGTCCGACCCGCCGTCCCCTGACGGCAGCACCCCGCCCGGAGACGGGGGACACCGCAAGTGACGCTCGCACCTGAGCAGGAGGGCCGCCCCGTGCCGGGGCGGTCCTTCCCCGTCGCCGACGCGTGGGCGCCAGCCTTCGACGCGGTCCCGCGCTCGCTGTTCCTGCCGGACCTGATCTGGGCGCACGACATTGCCACCGGCACGAGCCGCCCCGTCGACCGGACCGCCGACCCGGACGGCTGGCGGGCGGCGGCGGCCGCGGACATCCCGATCGTCACGCAGTGGGACGACGGCGAGCACCAGGGCGCCGAGCCCGGCACCGTGCCGACCAGCTCGGCATCACAGCCGTCGCTGGTCGCCTCCATGCTGGACGACCTGAAGGCCGAGCCGGGGATGCGGGTGCTGGAGCAGGGCACCGGCACCGGCTGGAACGCCGCACTGCTGAGCCATCGGCTCAGCGACGCGAACGTGACCACGATCGAGGTCGACGCAGCCGTGTCCGCCCAGGCCCGCGCCGCACTCGAGCGCGCCGGCTACCAGCCGACCGTGGTCTGCGGGGACGGCGCGCTCGGCCACCCGCCCGGCGCCCCGTACGACCGGATCACCGCGACCTACGGGCTGCGAAAGATCCCGCAGGCGTGGATCGAGCAGACCCGCCCCGGCGGGCTGATCCTGGCGCCGTTCGGCACCCACTACTCCAACGCCGACGCCCTGATCCGCCTCACCGTGGTTGGCGACGGCACCGCGTCCGGCCCGTTCCTCCAGCCGGTCGAGTTCATGAAGATGCGCTCCCAGCGCCTGCGGTGGCCGCAGAACCCGGCCGACGGCGGCACCGTCGCCGAGAGTGCCACCACCGCGACGCTGCCCGCGCACGGCAAGTTCGACCCGTTCCCGCTCGCCGCCGGCCTGCGCCTACGCGACGTCGTCCACGCCGTTCAGCCGCACGAGGACGGCGCCCGGACGCTGTGGCTCTACTCCCTCACCGTCCCGGCCTGGGCCGCCGCGACCTTCCGCGACGGCGAGGACGAGCACCTGGTCCGCCAGTACGGCGACCGCCGGCTCTGGGACGACTTCGAGCAAGCTCTCGGCTGGTGGCACCGGGCGGGCGAGCCCGGCGTCGACCGGCTCGGGCTCACCGTCACCCCGGACGGCTGGCAGGCCTGGCTGGATGACCCCGCCCAGACGATCTGACCGTGCGGTCCGGCGCCGCGAGCCCGCCTCGCGGCGCCGGACCCGTCGCCGAACTCCGCCAGCCCCGGCGGGCGCACGCGGAAGGGGAAGCGCATGGAACGCCGGCCGATGGATCTGGCCGCCTACAGCGAGCAGGCCCAGCACGGGCCCTGCTTCATCTGCCGCCTGGTCTCAGGCGACCCGGACTACGCGCACGAGATCGTCTACGAGACCGAGCAGCACCTGGCCTTCCTCGACAAGTGGCCCGTGCTGCCCGGCAAGCTGCTGGTCGTGCCCAAGCAGCACCTGGAGCACGTCGTCACCGACCTCACCGAGCAGGACTACCTCGCCATGATGCGCACCGTACGGCTGGTCGCCCTGGCCGCCGAGGACATCCTGGACGGCGAGCGCACCTACCTGTTCTCCCTCGGCTCCCAGGCCGGCAACAGCCACCTGCACTGGCACATCGCCCGCCTCCCGCACGGCGTCCCCTACGAGCAGCAGCAGTTCGAGGCCCTCGCCTTCGGCAACGGCGTCCTCACCTACGCCCCCGCCGAACGCGCCGCCCTCGTCGACCGGCTGCGCCAGGCCATCACCGCCCGCGCCACCGCGGCCGGCTGACCAGCCGTTGCCCAACCGGGCGCCCACTCGTTGGACCCGCCGAGCGCCTCCACCAGGGCGCGCGGCTGCGCCTGCTCCACATCGCCCGGCACGAACACCCCCCCACGGACCGGGCGCCGCACGGTGAAGCCCTACTAGTAGGGCTTTGTTAGGTACCCCAAGTGATCGTCGTCGGGTAGGCTGTGATCTTCTTTCAGGTGTGACACCTGAGGAGATGGAAACGGTCCGC